>JAPONU010000095.1 GCA_026713745.1 bacterium | reverse complement strand
GCCTGGTACTCGCTGCGCACCCGGGGCCCGGGCGGCGTCGGCGTCGGCGACGGCCTCACCGACGACGCCTACGAGCGCCTGGTCGTGGCGGAGGACTTCAGCGGCAACACCATCTTCGACGCCACCTACCTGCAGATCATGTGGTCGTCGGTGTTCCTCGCCGCCCTGACGATGCTCATCGCCCTGGCAGTCGGGTTCCCGACGGCGGTGTGGATCGCCAACCGGGCGCGCCGGCTGCAGCCTCTGCTGATACTCGCGGTCACGATCCCGTTCTGGACCAGCATGTTGGTGCGCACCTACGCCTGGATCGTCGTGCTGCGCGAGACGGGCCCACTGGCATCGGCGCTGAGAGCGGTCGGGATCGACGCTCCGCAGATGCTGAACACACGGGGCGCAACCCTCGTCGGGATGGTCTACACGTTCCTGCCGTTCATGATCCTGCCGATCTACGCGGCCGCCGAACGGTTCGACCACCGGATCGCCGAGGCCGGGCTGGATCTCGGGGCGCGACCGCGCACCGTGCTGCGGCGCATCGTCTGGCCCTCGGTCCGCTCGGGTGTGGTGGCCGGCTGCCTGCTGGTCTTCATCCCCGCCATCGGCGCCTTCCTGCAGCCCGAGTTGCTGGGCGGCGGGCGCTCCTTGATGGTGGCGAACCTCATCCAGCAACAGTTCGGCGCGTCGAGGAACTGGCCGTTGGGCTCGGCGCTGGCGATCCTGCTGCTCGTCCTGGTGGCGGCCGTCCTGGTCGCTGCCCGCCGTGCCGCCCGCGGTGCCAAGGTCGTGGTCTCGTGACCGCGCTGGCACGCACGCGGCGGCGCCCGGACGACGCAGGTGAATGCACCGCGACCGCAAGGTTCGACAGCCGTCGCTATCGGGGCCTCGGGGGCGCGGCCCGTCTGGCGTTCGTCTTCCTGTATGCACCCCTCGCCGTGGTGATCGTCTACTCGTTCAACAGCGGGTCGATCGTCTCACGCTGGGAGAGCTTCAGCTTCTCCTGGTACAGGGAGGTCCTCGACCGCAACGACGTCCGGGAGGCGGTGTGGACGTCGCTCCGTGTAGCCGTGGCGGCCTCAGCCGGAGGCACCGCTCTGGCGATCCTCGCCGCTCTGGGGATCGTGGCGATGCTCCGGCGCGGCTCTTCGCTGGCGGTCGGTTTCCTGTCGATGCCGCTGCTCGTCCCCGAGATCGTCACCGCCGTGGGGACGCTGTCGTTCTTCGTCCTCATCGGCCTCGACCGCGGCATGGCCACGCTGATCCTGGCGCACACCGCGTTCTGTGTTCCGTTCGCGCTGCTGCCCATCAGGGCACGGCTCGCCGAGCTCGACCCGGCGGTGTTCGAGGCGGCCAGTGACCTCGGCGCCTCAGGCGTGCGGCTGTTCCGCCGGGTGACTCTCCCGCTGCTGGTTCCCGGCATCGTCTCGGGTGCGCTGCTGGCGTTCATCATCAGCCTCGATGACTACCTGATCTCGGCATTCGTCGCGGGACCGCAGTCCACGACACTGCCCATCTTCCTCTTCGGTCTCATCCGGAGGGGAGCAAGTCCGCTGATCAATGCGGTTAGCACTCTGCTGTTGCTGGTGACAGTCGCAGTCCTGAGTGCCTCGTACCTCACAGGGAAATGGAGGAACCAGAATGAGTGGACCAAGTAGAGCGCAGAGGGGGACCGCCGTCAGGCGCAGAGGGGGACGCCGGCCGGCGGGCCGGCTGGTCCTCCTGGGGCTGGCGGTGTTGGCCATGGTCGGCGCGGCGTGCAGCTCCGACGACGGCACCGAGGCGGCGCCCCAGCCGCCACCACCGGCCCCCACCACCGCGGCACCCGCCCCCGAGCCCACCCCGCCGCCGACCGACCCGGCCCCGGCGCCCACTCCCACCGAATCCCCCGCCGAGACCGATGCCGGCGCCGAGCAGATCGGCGGGGAACTGAATCTCTACAACTGGACGGACTACATCTCCGAGGATCTCCTCGCCCGTTTCAGCGAGGAGACCGGCATCGCCGTCAACTTGAGCAACTACGACTCGAACGAGACGATGCTCGCCACGCTCGCCGCAGGTGCGACGGGCTACGACGTGATCGTCCCGTCGGACTACATCATCCCGCAGCTCATCGACCAGGACCTGATCCAGCCGATCGACGCGTTCGCCCTGGAGAACGCCGCCAACATCGATCCGGCGTTCCTCGATCCGTACTTCGACGTGGGCCGGGTCTATACGGCGCCGTACCTCTACGGGACCACGGGCCTGGCCGTGGACACCTCCCAGGTGCCCGAGCCGCCGACGTCGTGGGCGGAGTTCTTCGCCGTCCCGGAGGGCTCCGACGGCTCCATCGGCATGATGAACGACCAGATCGAGGTGATCCACGCCGTGCTGCGGGCCGTCGGGGCGCAGCCGTGCTCCACCGACCCGGCCGACTACGCCGCCGCCGAGGAACTCCTCGACGCGTTCAAGCCCGCTGTGTCGGTCATCAACTCCGACGGGATCATCGAGCGCATGGCCTCGGGAGAGAACTCCATCCACATGGAGTGGAACGGCGCCGCCTACCGCTCCTCACTGGAGAACCCCAACCTGGTCTACGTCTACGCCAGCGACGGCCTCACGCTGTGGCAGGACAACTTCGCCGTGCCGGCCGGCGCGCCGAACCTCGAGCAGGCCAAGGTGTTCATCAACTGGATGATGGACCCCCAGAACATCGCCGAGGCCACCAACTGGAACGCCTACGGCAACGCCATCGTCGGCAGCGACGCCTTCGTCGACGACGACCTGGCGTCCAGCCCGATGGTCGTGCCGAGTGCGGAGCAGCTGTCGTACGCGGCGCCGGTCGAGACGTGCCCCCTCGAGGCCACAGACCTGTACGACCGCCTGTGGACCTCGTTCCGCTCGTAGCCGAGCAGCCGAGCCCGGAGATGGCGCCCGACAGCATGACCGCAGCGGGCACGGAATCCGTGAGCGACTGGGGTCGCGCTGCGGGTCGCCATCTCTGGGGCCACTTCAGCGCCCCGAGCACTGTCCCGATCATCGAGCGGGCCGACGGCTGCTATCTGTGGGACGACACCGGACACCGCCTCCTCGACGGGTTGGCCGGCCTGTTCGTGACCCAGGTCGGTCACGGGCGGACCGAACTCGCCAAGGCGGCCTACGAGCAGATGGCCCGGCTCGCCTACTTCCCGCTGTGGGGGTACGGCCACCCTGCCGGTGTCGAACTGGCGGCCCGGCTGGCGGCCCTCGCACCCGGCGACCTCAACCGGGTGTACTTCACCAGCGGGGGCAGCGAAGCGGTCGAATCGGCGTGGAAGCTGGCCCGCCAGTACTTCGCCGCCATCGGCCAGCCGACCCGCCACAAGGTCGTCAGCCGCGACCTCGCCTACCACGGCACGACGCTCGGCGCTCTGTCCATCACGGGTCTGGCGTCGATCCGGGCGCCTTTCGAGCCTCTGGTTCCCGGTGCCGTCAAGGTCGCCCACACCGATGAGTACCGCGCCGGGGACGCTTGCGGCCACGACGGGGAGTGCCTGTGCGCCGCCGAGGAGATCGAGCGGGTGATCCTCCGCGAGGACCCGGCGACGGTTGCGGCCGTGTTCCTCGAACCGGTGCAGAACTCCGGGGGGTGCTACGTGCCGCCCGGGGGTTACTTCCAACGAGTCCGTGAGATCTGCGACGACCACGGGGTGCTGCTGGTCTCCGACGAGGTGATCTGCGCCTTCGGGCGACTCGGTCACATGTTCGGCGCCGACCGGTTCGGCTACCGGCCGGACATGATCACCATGGCCAAGGGGCTCACGTCCGGCTACGCCCCCCTCGGCGGAGTGATGATCAGCGACCGCCTCGCCGAGCCGTTCGTCGCCACCGGGCGGGAGTTCAACCACGGCTTCACCTTCGGCGGCCATCCCGCGGCGGCGGCCGTGGCGCTGGCCAACCTCGACATTCTCCGGAGCGAGGATCTGCCGGGGCGGGTGCGAGAACTCTCGCCGGAGTTCCGCGCCGCGCTGGCAACCCTCACCGACCTGCCGATCGTGGCCGACCTGCGCGGCGACGGGTACTTCCTGGCACTGGAACTGGAAATTGGAACCGCTCGTGACCCCGCCGAGGCCGCATCCCGGGCCGATGCCGTGTCGAAGTCTCTGAGTAGGCGGCTCTACGGGTTGGGGTTGACGTGCCGCGCGGCCGCCCGCGGTGAGGTGCCGGTCATCCAACTGTCGCCGCCGCTCATCGCGGGTGCGCAGCAGTTCGACGAGATCACGACCGCGATCCGCGTGGCGTTGACCGGCACGATGGCGCGCTTGGACCATTGACAGCCAGAGTGTCGGCCACCGGATCGCTGCAAGTTTGAAGGCCGAAGGTGTGATCGGCCCGGACCCGGTGACACGATGACCGAACCCCCGCCAGGCAGGCAGGGGGCGACGGAGGCAAGGATGAATGACGTGCTGAGCGTGGACACCGACCGGCTCTGGTCACGCCTGATGGCGATGGCCGAGGTGGCGGCGACCCCGGCGGGAGGGTCCAACCGCCAGGCGCTGAGCGACGACGACGCCGCCGGCAGGGAGCTCTTCGTCGGCTGGGCGCGCCGGGCCGGCTGCTCCATCGAGACCGACGCGGTCGGGAACCTCTTCGCGCGCCGCCCCGGCCTCGACCCCGATGCGCCGCCTGTCGTGCTCGGCAGCCATCTCGACACCCAGCCCACCGGCGGGCGCTTCGACGGCGTCTACGGCGTGCTCGGCGGGCTCGAGGTGCTCGAGACCCTCAACGACCGGGCGCTGCGCACGGTCGCTCCGCTGGAGGTTGCGGTCTGGACGAACGAGGAGGGCTCCCGGTTCCCGGTGTCGATGATGGGATCGGCGGTCTGGGCCGGCGCGCTCACCCTCGGCGACGCCCGCTCGCTGCGAGACCGCTCCGGTGTGACCGTGGGCGAGGAGTTCGACCGTTTGGGATGGGCGGGCACCTCGGAATTGGGCAGGCAGCTCGGCGCCTACCTGGAACTGCACATCGAGCAGGGGCCCGTACTGGAGGAGAGCGGTTCCCGCATCGGCGTCGTGACCGGCGTGCAGGGATTCCGCTGGTACACGGTGACCCTCAGCGGTCTTCCGGCGCACGCCGGCACCACACCGATGGACCGCCGCCGCGACCCTGCCCGCGCCCTGGCCGCCGCGCTCG
>JAPONU010000094.1 GCA_026713745.1 bacterium | reverse complement strand
GTCAGGTCGCTTCCCCCGACAGGCGCAACCCCTCGGCACGGACGGGTTGCCACAAGCTCGGCAGGAGGAAGCGATCATGATGGTCCCGTTCCCGGAAAGCTCACAATGGTGTAGTTTGCGAGGCGTGGGGCGACCTGGTAGTCCCCGGACGAACGGGGCGATGAACAATCTTCTACCCGCCGATGCGCCCGCGCACGGCTGGTACCGCTTCGTCCTGTCGTTCCCGCCGCATCTGGTGCGCAGCTATGCGGAGCGGTTTGGGCTCGACGAGTCATCGATCCTGCTGGATCCCTTCTGCGGGACGGGCACCACGGTCGTCGAGGCGAAGAAGTTGGGGATCCCGAGTCGTGGTGTCGAGGCTCTCCCCATGGCCCGCCTGGCTGCCGCAACGAAGGTGGACTGGAGTCCTGACCCCGACCGATTGATGGCGCACGCGGCGCTGGTCGCCGACAAGGCGCTGGCACTACTGGAGGCTGACGGGTTTACCGACGGGGCGACGGGGGAGATACCCGACGGAGCGCGGCTTCGCACGCCGGGGCCGGAGGCATTCAAGCTCCTGCTGCGGAACTCAATCAGCCCGCTGCCGCTGCACAAGAGCTTGGTCCTCGTTGAGGCTCTCGACGGCGAGCACGATCCGGCGTACTCGGGACACGAGCGCGTCGCGCTGGCGAAGATCCTCCCGTCGCAGGTCGGCAACCTGCGATTCGGGCCGGAGGTCGGCGTCGGTGCGGTCAAGGCCGATGCGCCCGTCGTGGGGCCGTGGTTGGAGCAGGTGCGCGCCATGGCCGATGATCTCCGACTGCTGGCGCCCCGAGACAGCACGCCGACGGTCGTGAGCGGCGGCGACGCCCGCGTCCTGGGCGCCGGTCTCGAGCGCGCCACTGTCGAGGCCGTGATCTGCTCGCCGCCCTATCCGAACGAGAAGGACTACACGAGGACGGTGCGGCTGGAGTCGGTCCTTCTTGGGATGATGAACGCGCGGCCCGAACTGCGTGAGACCAAGCGGCGCCTCCTGCGGTCGAATACCAGGGGTGTCTACAAGGTCGACGACGACGACGCGTGGCTGGCGGCGGACAGCGAGGTGAACGAGATCGCCGATGCCATCGAAGAGCGGCGGATCGCGTTGGGCAAGACATCGGGGTTCGAGCGCATGTACCACCGGGTAACACGTCTGTATTTCGGAGGGATGGCACGCCACTTCGGCAGTCTCAGCAGGATCCTCAAGCCCGGGGCTCGCCTCGCATACGTTGTCGGCGACCAGGCTTCCTATTTGCGCGTCATGATCCGCACCGGCGAACTCTTGGCCGATGTGGCGCGTACCGCCGGCTACGAGGTGGAGGGCATCGACCTCTTCCGCACGCGCCTCGCCACCGCAACAGGAGAACAACTCCGCGAAGAGGTCCTACTCCTGCGCTGGCCTGGGCGAGCAACGTGACCGGGACGACCCCCGACACCTCCATCCGCCGGTACCAGGAGATTATCGAAATAGAGCCATCCGGCTGCTTGCTGCGGCTCTTTCCGTTGCTCACTGCCGGGTACGAGACGATGCCGCATGGGTTGCGGCGAGGTAGGCGTACGTAATGGCGCGGGCGTTGGCGAGGCCGCCGACGTAGGCGGGCTGTTCGGTGTAGGCGGCGGCGTTGCCCGTGGCGTACAGGCCGCCGATGGGGCGACGATCCTCGGTCAGCACCTGCGCGTTGGTGTTGATCAGCAGTCCCGTGGAGTAGATGCCGGTGCCCAGCAGCTTCAGCGGCAGACCCCAGAAGGGCGGCTCCCGCAGCGAGCCCAGGTTCGGATTGGGCGACTGGTTGGGATCACCCGCCCGCAGCCGGCTGTAAGGGAGCGTGCCGCGGCCGAATGCCGGGTCGTTCCCCTCCTCGGCGCCGTCGTTGAAGGCGGCGACCTGGTCGATGAGGCCGTTGGCGTCGACGCCGAGCGCGCCGGCCAGATCGTCGAGCCGGGTCGCCTGCGCCAGATCGGCAGGCCATTCGTCGCCGTCACCGAGCCGGTAGCGGGTGCGGTAGCGGTCATCGCCGATGAGGTAGCAGGGATAGTTCGGGAACCGCCCGCCGGCGTCGCGTTGCTTCACGGCCCGCAGCAGGAACCCGTAGAAGCTCTCGTCGCCGAAGCGTCTGCCCGTCCGGTTCACGACGATGGCGTGGGGCAGCCCGAGTGCCCGTGACAGCTCGCGGTGCAGCGGCAGCTCGGTCCCGGGATGGCGCTCGGTCGGGCTCTCGTAGCCGAAGATCGTGAACGCCTGCCCGGCTCGTGCCCGGGCGGCTCCCGCGGGTTCGACGAGCGCCAAGGCGTCGCCGTCGAGCACCGGCGGGGAGGCCTCGAACACTTCCGGCAGGCCCTCCACATCGGCGGCGTACGGGGCGTTGCCGTAGCTGCCGGTGGCGATCAACACGCCCCGCCGGGCGCGGATCTCCCGGCGTTCGCCCCCCACCTCCACGACGGCCCCGGAGACCCGGTCCCCGCTGCGGACCAGTTCGACGCAGCGCGCCTCAAGCAGGATCGGCACTCCCCGCTGCACGAGGGCCGCGGCGGCGAAGGAGGCGGACAGTCCCGGACCCCAGGTCCAGAAGTCGCTCTCGCGGCGTTGCCGGTGCAACTCGGCCAGAACGTCACCCGCGACCAGGTCACCGCCGGCTCGGCGCACCTCGTCGTGGGTCAGGCCGAGGAGGCGGAAGTGGGGTGAGCTGCGGCACCGGTCCCGCCACGGCCCGAGGTCATCGCCGTCGACGGTGACCTCCAGGATGCGGCCACCCGGCACCGATCCCGGGGCGTCGGGGTGGTACTGGTCGCCCAGCCCGGTGCTCTGGAATCGAACGCCGAGGCGGCTGAAGTACTCCACGGCCTCGGGGGCGCGGCGGACGAACGTGGCCAGCAGTTCCTCGTCGAAGGTGCCGGCGTCACGTGCGACCCAACGCAGGTACCGGGTGGTGTCGGTCGCGCTGTCGGTGAGGCCGGCGCGCCGCTGCAGGTGGTTGTTGCCGACCCACACCACGCCGCCGCTGTAGGCGGCCACACCCCCGATGAGCGGCGACTTCTCGACGACGAGCGCCTCGAGTCCGGCGTCGGCCGCACGCAGAGCGGCGGCGAGCCCACCGAGCCCACCCCCGATGCAGAGGAGATCGCAGTCCGGTGACTTCATGGGTTCCCTCCGATCATCGGCGCCGGACCGGTGGTCGAGAACCCGAGAACTCGCGCATCCGACTCGAGGGGTCTCACGGTCCGGTCAGCCTCCGATGCGCGGCGCGAAGCCCGCAGCCGCAGACTGCAGAACCCGGTTCGTTCGACCCACTGCTCCGCTCTGCCTTCCGTGCCGGGCCGCACCCGGCTGCCGGGAGCCACCGGCGGCGGACTCGTGCGGTTTCCCGCGTTCGCTTACCGGCGGTGCCGGATGAGCGACCGTAGCATTGGCCGATGGTGCCCACTCTCCCGCCATTGCCCGAGAGCGTGACGAGCCGGTTGGCCCGTTTCCTCGCCGGAGGGCGTGCGGAGCCGCTGCCAGAACCGGTTGTGCGTCAGGCTCGCCGGCTGCTGCTGAACGCGGCGGCGGCGTCGGTTGCCGGGCACGATCATCCCGCTGTCGAGCGGCTGCGGGAATGGGCGATCGACGGCGTCGCGGGTGGTGCGGCCCGCCTGCTCTGGCACGGGGACCCCACCAGCGGCGACCGGGCCGCCCTGGTGAACGGGGCGATGCTCGAGGTGTTGGACTTCAACGAGACCCACGTCGAGGCGTTCGTGCACCCCACGGCGCCGGTTTGGCCGGCCGTGCAGGCGACGGCCGAGTTGTCGGGCGCCTCGCTGGCCGATGCGCTCGCGGCGCTGGCCCTCGGCATCGAGGTCGAGTTGGCGGTGGCGACGATGCTGATGGCAGCGCACTACGAGCGCGGATTCAACCCGGCTGTCGCCGCGGGCGCTGTCGGGGCCGCGGCGGGTTGTTCCGTGATCCTGGGGTTGGACACCGAGCGCACGGCCAACGCGCTGGGCCTCGCCGCGCTCGGCGGCGCCGGTCCGCTGGAGGTTCTCGGAACCGACGTCCACCCCTACCGCATCGGCGACGCCGCCCGCAGCGGGTTCACCGCCGCCGGCCTGGCGCGTCGGGGCTTCACCGCCCCCTCGACCGCGATCGACGGCGAGCACGGCCTGCTGGCGACGGTCGCCGAGCGCGATCCGGGAAGGATCGAGAGTGCCCTGGAGTCTCTCGGCGACGACTGGCGGATCTGCGGCCCCATCGCCTTCAAGCGCTATCCCACCGAGACCATCAGCCAGGCCCCCCTTGACTGCACACTGCAACTCCGGGACCGCACGCCGCCGGAGAGGCGCTCACAGGTCGCCTCGATGACCTTCGAGGTCGCCCCGCTCGTGGCCGAGGTGAACCGCAGCCGGCGCGGGCGGTTCACTGTCCCCGCCGACGATCAGCAGGCCCGCTTCGACGGCAGCTACTGCGTCGCCGCCGCCTGGCACCGCGGGTGCTTCACGGCGAGGGAGATGGGGTCCGCACCACGGGTCGACAGCGCCATCCTGGATATCCGCGAGGCGGTCACGTTCGTTGCCGACCCCGGCCGTGGCGTGGAGAGCGCCTCCCTGGAGGTCCAGTTCGCCGACGGGAGCCGGGAGCGGACCTCGGTCGATGCGTTCAAGGGATCGACGACCAACCCCATGAGCGACGCCGACATGTTCCGGAAGCTCGCCGATTGCGCCGCCGGCGTGATCGGTCCGGATCAACTTGAGGTCATCGTCGCGGCGATCTTCGCCCGTTCGGACCTGGCGACGGCGGACTTCACGGCCCTGCTCGCCCGCTGAGGGGATCTCTTCCCCAGGCGGCGCCAGGCAACGGAGTGTTGCCATTGGCTGCCCGCGAGCGGCTGATCCGGATGGCGTGCATTGCACCAACTTGCTGGAGTCTCCTGCTGATGTGTCTTAGATGGGAGAGTCGGAGGACGTGTCGGGTAGGGTGGCAAGAACCAACTCGGCTGCTAGCACAGCAAGATGATGATGCCGTACACCGACGATGAGATCCGGCGCCAACTGCGGCTGGGCGAGGACAGCGGCTGGGAGTTCAAGAGCGTCGAATTCCACGGCGATCAACCCGTCCGGTCCAATCGCGACGTGTGGGCGGACGAGATCGCCGCTTTCGCGAATGCCCGCGGCGGTGTTCTCCTGCTCGGCGTCGCCGACACCGGTGAGGTGTCCGGCATGTCCCGAGGCTGCTTGGATTCGGTGGAGCGCCTCGTCACGGAGATCTGCAGGGACTCCGTCAAGCCGGCGATCAGAGCAGAAACGTACCGCAGGGAGTTGGACGAGCGGTCATTCCTGCTCGTGGTGATCACGGAAGGGGACGCCCAGCATGACAGCCCCGGCGGCAGCTTCGTGCGGGTGGGTAGTGCGAAACAGCCGATGACACCGGACGAACGATTGCGACTGGCGCAGAGGCGAGGTCTGGCGCGGTTCGGCGGCTTCGACGAGCGGACCGTGCCCGGTACCGGCTTCGGCACGCTCGAGCAGCAGTTGTGGAAGCCGTTGCTGAGTGCTGAGAGCTTGGCTGACCCCGAACTTGGACTGCACAAACTCGGGTTGCTCGGGACTGACGAACACGGTGCCACCCGGGCGACCGTCGCGGGCGTCCTGATCTGCACCGAGAGACCAGAGCAGTTTCTGAAGACCGCAGTCATCAGCGCTGTCCGTTACCGGGGCACCGATCGCGCATCCGGACAGTTCGACGCGCAGGAGATCAGCGGGCCGGTAAACCGCCAGATATTGCAGGCACTCGCGTTCACCGAGCGCAACATGCGCGTCGGCGCACGAAAGTCCCCCGCTCGGGAAGACTTGCCGGAATACAGCGTGCGGGCGTTGTTCGAGGGTCTCGTCAACGCTGTCGTGCATCGTGACTACTCGATCGAAGGAAGCCGCATCCGGCTGGCGATCTTCTCTGATCGGCTTGAGCTTTGCTCCCCAGGCTCTCTTCCGAACAGCTTGACGATCGCGAGTATGGGAGAACGGCAGTCGACCCGGAACGAGGTGCTGACATCAGTTCTCGGCAGGATGGACGTCGGAGAGATTGCGGGAAGCGGAGGTCGGAGTCACTTCATGGAGCGGCGCGGCGACGGCATCCCGATCATCCGCCGCGAGACCAGAGAACTCACGGGCAAGGAACCCGGGTTCCGGCTGATCGACGACTCCGAACTCTGTCTCACGATTCCGGCCGCCGAGCCGGATTCCGGGCCGGCGGCTCTCGTCGTCACCGTTCGCTGCGACAGCGAGCCGCTCATGGGAGCGGACGTCTTGGCGCTGTTCCCGAACAACACATGGAAGCGGTCATCCACGGACAGGAATGGAGAAGCGCGCCTCGAGTTGCACTCGGTTCACTTGCCTCTGACGGTGTTCGCTGCCGCCGAGGGGTGTGCCGCACATGTCGAGCGCGAATGGATCCCGGCAGAACGGGGGCTTGCGATTGAACTGGCAGCGCTACGAGGTGGGGGTTCACTCGTTCTTCCTGAGGCGACAGGTCACATTCCCGGCCTGTCGGGCCGTCTCAATCCAATCCTCGACACGAGCGACAGGACCTATCTCTACGCGTCCAACATCGTGATCAACGGGGGACAGCAACAGCCGGTCTCGTTCATTCCCGCAGT
>JAPONU010000093.1 GCA_026713745.1 bacterium | reverse complement strand
TGCCCCCGGCTTGGGCGGCTTGGTCGGCGACAGCGGCCGGAACGCGGCGGCGCCCGCCCGGCCCGAACTCGGCCTGCGAGACACCGCGGCGATCATGTTCACCTCCGGCACCACCGGCCGCCCCAAGGGCGTGGAGATCACCCAGGCCAACTACGCCTTCTGCGGCAAGGTCATGGCCGAGCGGGCGGGATTCGGGCCCGGTCACCGGCTGCTGGTGGTGCTGCCCCTGTTCCACGGCAACGCGCAGTACTACTCCTTCGCCGCGGCCATCTGGAGCGGCGCGGCCGTGGTGCTGCAGCCAAGATTCTCGGCCAGCGGGTTCTGCGCGCAGGCGGCAGCCGGCGGAGCCACCGCGGCCAGTCTCTTCGCCGCGCCGATGCGCATGATCCTGGCCCGCGGCGCCGGGGGGCCGAAGTTGAAGCTGGATCACTGCTGGTACGCCCAGAACGTGAACGACGTCCAGTACGCGCAACTCTCCGAGCTGTTCGGGTGCCTTCCCCGCCAGCTCTGGGGCATGACCGAGACCCTGCCGGCCGCTCTGACCAACCCCCGCACCGATCCCGTTCCCTCGTCGATGGGGGAGCAGACGCCGGGCTGCCTCGTCGACATTCACGACGCTGCGGGCAGGTCGGTCCCCGATGGCGAGATCGGCGAACTCGTGGTCGGCGGCGAGAGCGGCATCACGCTCTTCGCCGGCTACCTGGACGACCCGGCGACCACCGAGGCCTCGTTCCGCGACGGCTGGCTGCTGACCGGCGACCGGGCTCGCCGCGACGCAATGGGGCACTACTACTTCGACGGCCGCCACAGCGAGGTGCTGAAGGTCTCCGGCGAGAACGTCTCGGTCGTGGCCGTGGAGGCTGTGCTGGCCGCGCACCCGGCGGTCCTGGAGGCAGCCGTGGTCGGGCGATCCGATCCGATCCGCGACGAGGTGCCGGTCGGGTTCGTGGTCGCCAGTGATCCGGCCCGGCCTCCGAGCACCGCAGAGCTGCTGGCCTGGTGCGGGGAGCGGCTCGGCAAGGCGGCCATGCCGCGCGATCTGACTCTGCTGGAGGAGTTGCCGAGAACCTCGGTCGGCAAGATCCGCAAGTTCCTGCTCGCCAGGCGGGCCGCCGGGGGCGAGTGACCGGTCGGCCGCACGCACACACTCGTTGGGGTCCGGCCAATCGCGCCGGCCGGCACTGTGTGGCATGATTCTTGCTCGTGCAGCCGGCTCGTGCCCGGCGCAGAGGACCTGCAATTTCGTTCGCCACGAAGGGGAACAACCCATGAAACAGCCCAAGCGCATGTCGCTCCTTCTCGTATCCATCGCCGTCGCCGGCCTGCTGGCCGCTTCCTGCGCCGACACCGAGACCGCTGACGCCGCGGCCGCCGCCGCATCCGCAGCGTCACAGGCTGCGGACTCGGCGATGAACGTGGCTGATGCCGCAGCCTCCGACGCAGGTGAGGCGCTTGCCGGGCTCGGTGCCACGGCAGCCGATGCTGCGGCCGCCGCGGCTGATGCGACAGCCGCCGGGGCCGGAGCCGCCGCAGCCGGAGCCGAAGCCGCCGCGGCCACAGCAGCCGCCGAGGCCGCCCTTGCGGCAGCGCAGGCCTCCCAGGCAGCCGCCGATCTGGCGCAGGCAACCGCTGAGGGCAACCAGGAGGCGGTTGCGGCCGCCGAGGCGGCCCTCGCCTCCGCCCAAGCGGCGGCCGATGCCGCCGCGGCAGACGCCGCGGCCGCCCAGGCCGAAGCCGACGCGGCACGGGAGCAGGCAGCCGCAGCCCAGGCCGAGGCGGAAGAGGCCCGCGCTGAGGCCGCCGCGGCACAGGCCGAAGCCGAAGCGGCGCAGTAAGAGGCCGCGGCCGCCCAGGCCGAAGCCGCCGAAGCACAGGCAGCAACCGACATGCTCATGCGGGAGGCCCTGATCGCGGCGCTCGACATGACCGGCGACGGTGACGTGGTCTTCGGCGTGGCAACCGCCGGGCCGCGCGACGACGGCGCCTACTACCAGGCCCTCGTCGAGACGGTGGAAGAGTTCTCCGCCACCAACGGATTCTCCACCCCCATCATCGTCGACAACATCGAGCCGGCCGACTCCGCCACCGAGCTGCGCAACCTGGCCGAGCAGGGTGTGGACGTGATAGCGATCGGTGCGGGCGAGATCGCCGAGCCGCTGGCCGAACTCACCGCGGAGTTCCCGGAGATCTTCTGGTACTGCAACTGCGGCGCGGGGTACCCGACCCAGCCGGGGTTGGCCCAGTCGCAGGACGACAGTTCGCAAATCAGCTACAGCGCCGGCTATGCCACGGGGATGCTGCTGCGCGACAGCGGTGGCGACAGCGTCCACTTCATCGGCTGCTGCGATCTGGGCTTCGAGAAGGAGGCGTACCTGGCCTTCGAGATGGGCCTCCAGGCGGTGGATTCCAGCTTCACGATGACCTACGTGCCGACGGGCAATCGCCCGTTCGACTTCGACAACATCTCCGGCGCCACGGAGGCCTTCAACAATGCCGTAGCGCAGGGCGCCGACGCCGTGAATCCGTACCTCGGCGGGGCGCACGAGCCGCTGGTGGCGCTGGCGAACGAGAACGACATCATCACGATGTCGGCCGGGGCGTCGGACGCCTGCGAGCGCACCGACCTGGACTACGACATCGCCGTGCAGTTCGACGCCGGCGACTACATCGAGACGCTGCTGGAACTGATCGCCGACGGTGAGTTCGGAGAGGGCGAAACGTTCCTCTTCAGCGTGGGGGCGTTCCCGTTCGTCGGGGCGAAGCTGTGCAACCCCACCGCCGAGCAGCAAGCGGAGTTCGACGCCGAGTTGGAGCGGATCGCCGCGGGCACCTACGCGGCGGAGTTCGGCGCCATCAAGGGCCAGGCGTACTCCTTCTAGAGGCCACACCAGTCGATCGGACGAAGAGCGGTAGGCCCGCCGCCGGAGATGCAACTCCGGCGGCGGGCCTACCGCGTGCATACGCTGCTCCCAGGAGACTGCCGAGCAATGCCGCAGATCCCACTGCCCGTCACTCCGGCAGCGGCCGGAATCCACTGCTCAGTGGCCCCCGCTGCGCCTGCCGCCGATAGCTCGTCGCACCCCTAGCTCGGTGACCGCGCCCGCCGCCGCCGAACTGGAGGGCATCACGAAGCGCTTCGGCGCGGTGGTCGCATGTGACGACGTGCACCTGGCGCTGCAGCGGGGTGAGATTCACGGGATCCTCGGCGAGAACGGCGCCG
>JAPONU010000092.1 GCA_026713745.1 bacterium | reverse complement strand
GTCGGAATTTTGGGCCAGGCTGGTTTCCTTGGGTGTGGTGGTGGCCCTCGCCGGGTTATTGGGCGTTGCCCCGGTGTGGGCTCAGGACGGGTCTGAGGCAGCGGAGGAAACCATCGGCGAGGCTGCTGGCGACGACAGTGATTCTGCCGACGAGTTGCTGGCTAAGGCTTTGGAGCTTGCCCGCAGCATCCAAGCGGGTGACGCGGCTCAGCCTCCGGTGCGAGTGGAAAGCCGGCAGTATTCTGCCCTCGCCGTAGACGGGGAATCGTCTGGTGTATTTTTTGGCCTGCCTGAACTGGATTTGCGCCGCGTGTCGATGGTGGATTCCAAGGGCAACAGCCAGCTAGAGTTTGCCGATCCACAATATCTGGGCGATGATCTGCTGCTATTGCCCGACCTCTACAGAAAGTATTTGTCCCTGCGATCCCAAAGACCTGAATACGTCATAGTTGACGGGATTGCTTATGAATCCTCCGATCTAGTTGTTTTTCGGTATTTCGATATCCCGAATTTTGGGGAGGGGTTCAGCGATTACACGCCTTGGGTATCAAGGGTGTTGTCTGATGCGGTGGATACACAGTCAGACAGTGCCACAAGAATAGTGAACTTTTTCTTTGGTGGTGGAAATTTTGATGCTTGGAGCGCTTTCTCCGGAACTGTGGGTGGGGCTCTGTATGTCGAAAACCTTTTGGGGCGTTCTGTTTCAGTAGCATCGGTCGGGCATAGCAATATCAGAGGACACGACACTACTGAACTATGGGTCAGCATATCTACCCCTGATATGCTATGGGTAAATATTAGAGATGTTACTGATGCCCTAATCTCTAGTCTTGTCCTTGGTTTCGATATACCACGGCCTAGCGATACTTTTATGTCGAGAACCTTGGCAGCGGATAACCTAATCGAATTTAGGATTTGGATTGACGAGAGTGGAAGGGTTCACCGTCTGGTCAGCGAATATGGCGAGAGCTTTTCTGCATATCTGATGGAGTCTGCTTATTCGGACATTCTTGATCTTAAGCCAGGCGATCTGAAGCACACGACAAACTCTGAGTTCATCTATCTGGATGAAGACCCTATTATCGTCGCACCCGCCACCGAGGAGGTTCGTGCTATCGAGAGCTATGGATCTTACGAGGCAGACCTCCTAGCAGCAGCGACTGCAAGCACCGGTGACTCTGAAGGTAGTGCGGGTCAAGGGCCACGCGAGGACTCCGGTGAAGAATTGGCTGATACCGGGGCGAACACGCTGTTTTGGGCCATTGTCGGCATCAGCATGGTCTTGGCCGGGGCGATGGTGTTCGCTCTCAGCCGCCGCTTGCGAACTCAGCAAATTCGCTGAGGACGACACACTGAACCTTCCCGGATCTCACGCGGGGCTGTGAGACGCTCCCTTGTCAAGCGGCGAGTGCGCGTGGTTGTTGACCCGGGACAGATGGAATCGTCATGAGTCCTCGAAGCGGCCAAGCTTCGACATCGCTCCCCGGAAGTCCGCTTGGAACGCAGACACCGACGAATGGGACAAATTCGATCCGCCTGCGCGTCCCGCTGACGTGTACGCGTTCTGCCTCCACGAGCGCGTGCCGGCCACGAACGACAACGTCCGCGATCCCGCGTGTTGGCGATTCTGGGTACTCGCCACCCGACAACTCGACGACGAACTCGGGACCCAGGAAAACGTCGGACTCAAGACGCTCAACCGCCTCACCGAACCGCGAGGTTCAGTTAGTTGGACCGAATTACGAGCCGAAGTAGACTGGTGCGTGGACATCTAACGTGCGGGAGGCTGTGGCATGCCGTGGGCGCTGCTGCCCGATGCGCATTCGCACTAACGTCGGCCGCGTGAGATTGAGGAGACTGTCGAGTGGTCCCTGATTTCGTGGCGGGCACCCCGTACGGGACCGCATTCATTCTCTTCGTGGCGGTGTCCGCGTTCTGCTGGGTCATGTCGCTGCTGACGGGGGAGTTCTCCTGGGTGGACCGCCTCTGGTCGCTGATCCCGCCGGCGTACTGCCTCATCGTTGCGGCCGATCTGGACTTCCGGTCTGCCCGGGTCAACATCATGACCGCCCTGGTCCTGATGTGGGGGGTGCGGTTGACGGCCAACTTCGCGGTGAAGGGGGGATACCAGCCCGGCGGCGAGGACTACCGGTGGGCCTACATGCGGAGCAACCTCAGCAAGCAGCAGTTCCAGTTGCTGAACGTGACGTTCATCTGCCCCGGCCAGATGATCATCATCTGGCTGTTCACCTCGCCCATCCACCAGGCGTGGCTGTTCTCCGGCCGGGCGATCGGGTGGCTGGACTACCTGGCGATCGTGGCGTTCCTCGTGTTCCTCGCCGGCGAGAGCGTCGCCGACGCGCAGATGCTCCGCTTCCAGAAGAACAAGCAGCGGCTACGGGATGCGGGACTCGAAGTGGAGAAGCCGTACATCGACAGCGGTCTGTTCCGATTCTCCCGTCACCCCAACTACTTCTGCGAGATGGGGATGTGGGTGGCCTTCTACCTCTTCGCCATCTCGTCGTCGAACCAGGTGGTGCACTGGACCGGCCTCGGCTTCCTGCTGCTGATCGCCCTCTTCCAAGGCTCCATCAGGCTCACCGAGGAGATTTCCAGCGGGAAGTACCCGGGCTACAGCGACTACCAGGCCACCGTTCCCCGAGTGGTGCCGATTCCTCTGCGCAAGCTGGTGGGGAGGTAGAGGACCCCAGCCTCAGGTGACAGGGGACCGGCGCCTGCTGGCCGACCCTCCGGGGAGGCTTGGCCTGGGGCGCGTCACTGCCGGGCGCGCCACACATCGCTGAGCGGGAGACCGACGCCTTGGCGATGCTTGGCCTGGGGCGCGTCACTGCCGGGCGCGCCACGCCTCCAGGTCGGGGTCGATCGTGCGGTCGCGCTTCAGTTCGCTGAAGTTCTCGTACCGGGTGAGCCAGACCGTGTGGTGCCAGAGGGCCACGGCGTCGGTGTCGTTGTCGGGCGGGTTGGAGATGACCGGCCCGAACGTGGCCGGCCCGTCGGGACCGTCGACCTGGATCGTCGGAACCCCGAAACTCCGGGTGCTGCTGGTCAGCCAGGTGTGCTCGGCCAGCAGCTTCTCCCAGGTCTCCGGATCGGCGACAGCGTCCGCCAGCACCGCCTCGTCCAGGCCCGCATCGCTCAGCGCGCCAGTGATGGTGGCTTCGTCCTGGTAGTCCTGGAGGCCGTCGAAGATGCGGTTGCCGATGGCGCCGTAGTAGCGCGCCATGTCGTCGTTGCCGAACCGGTCGCGCACGGCGATGGCGGTGCGTAGCGCCTTGATCGCCCGGCCCCGGTCGGGGTCGAACTCCTCCATCGGCTTGTTGAAGTTGATGATCGCAAGCGAGAACACGCCCCACTCGACCTCCACCACGTCCAGCTCTGCGAGTCGCAGGACCCAGCGGAAAGTCTGGTAGCACCACGGTCAAGTGGGATCGAAGTAGAAGCGGATGTGTTCGGGCTGGGCCACGGTGTCCTCCTAGGGTTCGTCCGGTGCTGACCGCAGCGGGAACGCTTCGCGGCCCCACCGCACCCAAGCTCGCCAGCTGACCTCGAAAATGATGCCGGCGGGTATCCCGATAGCGAAAAATAGAGTGGTAGAGGCTTCGATGAGCACCAATAGAGTTAGCAATCCCGTTAATGCGATTGCAAAGATAGTGAGATATGTTAAGAGTTCGCGTTTGCTCCGGTAGGTCATCAGTCCGATGCGGATCACTGTCAAGCCCTCCCTTCGTTCTTCGCCACGAGGGGTGTACCGACGATAGCCTCGCAGACCGCTGCGAGGCTCGGACCGGCCACCTCCTCGGCCTGTCCCCCGGCAACGCGGTCAGCCCGCACCGGTAAGCCCCGCGCGACCGCGGACGTTACGGTCCGCCCGCGCCGGGTCACACCGCGCCCCCGAGCGGTTCGGATCCGGCGAGGCGCAGGTAAACTCTGCGGCCTATGTCGCGCATCTGCCAGGTCACCGGGCGCAAGCCGTCGTTCGGCAACAACGTCTCGCACTCGCACCGCAAGACCCGTCGCCGCTGGAACGTGAACGTGCAGCGCCACCGCTACTGGGTTCCCAGCGAGAAGCGTTGGGTCACGCTGCGCGTCAGCACCAAGGGCATGAAGACCATCAACAAGCACGGCATCGAGAAGGTGCTGGCCGACATGCGACGCCGGGGGGTGAAGATCTGATGCCTGCGGGAAGCGACAAGCGGCCCATCATCAAGCTGGTGTCCTCCGCGGGCACCGGTTACACCTACGTGACCACCAAGAACCGCATCAACCAGCGGGACCGCATCACGCTGAAGAAGTACGACCCGGTCGTGCGGCGGCACGTGGAGTTCAAGGAACAGAAGTAGCCGGCCGCTGCCGGCGGGCGCTCAGCGGCGCTCGTCGCGCAGGTCGAAGGCGATCTTGATGGAGCCCCGCCGGCCGGCCTGATCGGCGTGGCGCACCGCCGCCGCGTAGTCCTCCAGGCGGTAGGTGGCCGAGACCAGTTCCTCGAGCCCCTCTGAGCGCACCAGCTCGAAGGCCATGTCGAAGGTGTGCACCTCCGACCCGTCGGCGAGCTGCTCGGTGCCGTAGGTGTAGGCCCCCAGCAGTGACACCTCCCGGTGCCAGACCGGCGCCAGGTCGATGCGTCCCGGCCCGGGCATGCCGCACAGCACGATCGAGCCGCGTGGCCGTGTGACCGCCACGGCGTCGGCAAGCGAGCCCGGGCTGCCCACGGCGTCAATCGTCACGTCCGCTCCGCCGCTGAGCAGGTCGCCGTTCATGCGGCAGCCCATGACGCGCCGCACAGCCCGGCGGATCTCGTTGGGCTTGACGACCAGGTCGGCGCCGAGGCGGGCGGCGAGGCGCTGCTGCTCGTCGTACTTGACGGCGGCGATGATCCGCTCTGCGGCCGAGCCGCGCCGCAGCGCCGCGATGGCGCAGAGACCGATGGGGCCGCCGCCGATCACCACGACGGTGTCGCCTCCGGTCACCTCCGCGCGCAGCGCCGCGTGGATGGCGCTGGCGGCGGGCTCGACCATGACGGCGGCCTCGTCGCCGAGGTCCTCGGGCACCTCGTGGAGCTGGCTGTCGTGCGCCACGAACTCCGTCGACCAGCCACCGCCGGTCCGCTTGCACGAACCGGTCTGCAGCCCCGCGCCGAGCGGTCCCGAGGTGAGATGGCCGTAGTCGTTGCCGTCGGCGGGGGCCGCGCCGGCGTGCGGCGGTGGCTCACCCCGCGCTGCGTGGCCCAGCACGGCGTCGAGCACCACGCGGCGCCCGTCGTTGAGGTCGCCGACCACCTCGTGGCCCAACACGAACGGCATGGACGCCAGCGACTCGAAGTAGCGGGAGGTGCGGCCCTTCAGCAGGGCCAGGTCGCTGCCGCAGATGCCCGACAGCCGGGGGTGGACGGTGTGCCAGCCGGCGCCCGGCAGCTTCGGGGGATCGATGTCGGCGAGGCGCAGCGGCGCCAGCCGGGGAGCGGCCGCCTCGGTGAGGCGCGTTGTCAGCGCCGTCGCCGCGTAGCGGGCCTCCCTGCGTTCGAATACGAGCGCCTTCACCGGCGTCAAGGGTAGCGGGAGGGGGATTCCGGCTCGCCTCGGTGGGGCACCGGTGCCCGCAGGTCTCCTCCGGGAGCCGGATTCCGTTCGCCGCGCCGGGGCGGTCGGGCCCGCAGGCGACAGAATGAGGGCATGGTCGGCACGGACATCCCTGCTGCATCCGCCGCGGGCGAGGAGTCGCCCGAACGCGCCCCGGAACCCGGCGCCGGCAGAGCCGGGGGTGAGGTTGCCGCTCGCGAACCCGCCGCCGAGGTGGCCATGATGCGCGAGATGCTGTCCGGGGCGCTGCTGGCCGACGATCCCAGCGAGCCGCTCTGGCAGTTGCTTCGCAGCGGATGGGCCGAGCGGATCGCGCCCGAGCTTCCGGCCCTGCAACTGGAGCAGGACCCGATCCACCGTCACAAGGACGTGCTGGCGCACACCGTGGCGGTGACGGCCAAGACCAGCCCCGACCTGCGGCTGCGGCTGGCAGCCCTGTTCCACGACATCGGCAAGCCGGCCACCCGCTCCTACGAGGGGGGCAAGGTGTCGTTCCACCAGCACGAGGCCGTCGGCGCCAAGATCACCCGCAGGCGCCTGCGAGCCCTGGAGTATCCCCCCGACGTCGTGGCCGACGTGACCGAACTGGTGCGGCTATCGGGCCGCTTCAAGGGCTTCAGCGGCGGGTGGTCCGACAGCGCGGTGCGCCGCTACGCCCGCGATGCCGGCCACCTGCTCGGTCACCTCAACGAGTTGGTGCGCTGCGACTGCACGACCCGCAACCGGGCGCGCGCCGCCGAACTCCAGCACCACGTGGACGAGCTCGAGGAACGGATCAAGCAGCTGGCCGAGGCCGAGCGGCGCGCCGCCGAGCGGCCGCTGCTGGACGGCAACGCCGTGATGCAGCGCCTGGGGATCGGTCCTGGACCGGCGATCGGCGAGGCGACGAGATTCCTGCTGCGGCTGCGACGGGAGAACCCCGATCTGGACATCGCAGCGACCGAGGCGCGCCTCGAC
>JAPONU010000091.1 GCA_026713745.1 bacterium | reverse complement strand
GCTGATCCTGTACTGCCGCAAGCACGGCGTCAGCTTCGATCTGGAGACCGTGCGGACCTTCCTGAGACACCTGGGGGACTTCCGCTACCTCGACGACGATCCGGCCATGCACGCCACCTTCGGCGTCGACGCCCGCCAAGTCGTCATGGCGTACTTCCAGCGCAGGGTGCCACAGGTCACGGCGTCGTTCTCGCGACTGTTCGTCGAGGCTCCGCCGACCACCATCTCCCATCCGGACACCGGCGGCGTCGACATCTAGCTGTGCCCGCCGGTGGACCCGATAAGTCCCACCGCCGCGTCCCGTCGACGACCCCCGGAGACCACCTCGCCGGCCCGCCGCGCCACAAGGCGGTCGCTGCGAAACCCGAGGGCGCGCCGACTCCCAGAACCCGCCAACCCCCCGGAATTGAGACCACGACAGGGATGCCCGCGACGCGGATACTGCTAATGCTGTGTGTCGTGCGGCCGGAAGGAGCTGCCTGGCGCCGGGTGCGGCGTCCCGACAAACAAAGGAGCATCATCATGCCGGAGCGACTGCTTCGACTCAAGGAGGTCTGCGAGCTCGTGGGGATGAGTCCCTCGACTGTGCGCCGACGCATCGAAGACGACGGCTTCCCCGCTGGGATCAGGGTTGGTCCCCGGGGCCGGCGGTATCCTCTCTCCGAAGTTGAGGAGTGGATGAAGAGCCGACCGCGCTCTTCGTGAGCGCCGCCGCACCACTGCGGCGGCGACGTTGGCGCCGGTTCAGCACGCCACCGGCCGCGCGTCTCACTGCCGCAACACCGCGAACCTCCGACGGGCACCTCTATCGGCCGCGCCGGACGCCCCCTTCGCCGGGCGCGGTCGTTGCGGGCGCTGCTACCGGGACACCGCGGCGCTCCGATGTCCACGATCGCATCCACGAGCACGCCCGAACGGCAGCGGTCTCGGTGCGCCGGGGCACCTTCGCGACCGAAACGCATCATCCTGACACCCGACTCCGTGCTTCTCGACCCAACCGAACAGGGTCCCGCTCGCTATCCCACGGGACGCCCACGCCGCCGCTAGCACAATCCCGCACCACGCATCGCACCTCCGATGCCGTCTTGAGGCCATGGCGTGGCAGCGTCCAGGCAGGCTGCTCGCCGCGGCGGGTACTGCTGAAGACTCGACGCACAACGCGCCACCAGCAACACCAGAAGTGATAGTCGGGGCCTCCGACGCAGCGTTGCGGCAGCCCAAGGGCAGTAGTGAGTCTGCAGCCGCCGGTACCGTGGCCGGCGTGTCGCGGCGTGCTCTGGTCTTGGGTGAGCGCTGGGAGGCGGTGTTGGCGGCAGCGACTGCGAACAAGGCGACGGAGATCTCGTTGGTGGGCTCGACGGCGCGGGGCGCCGACACGCCCGACAGTGACGTGGACTTCCTGGTGCGGTTCGCGCCGGGCGCCAGCCTGTTCGACCAGGCTCGCTTGCAGGGCGTCCTGGAGGACCTGCTGGGCTGCCGCGTTGATGTGATCTCGGTGGGAGGCCTGAGCGCCGAGCGTGCCGCGCGCATCGCGGTGGCGGAGCCGGTGAACGACGCCGACCGCGACGCAGATCGGCTGCGCGGCATCGACGAGGACGTGGGGTTCCCCCGAAATCAAGCAAGCCGAATACGCAAAGCCCGTGGCGCACCGGGGTCTGGTCTGCCCCGGGGTGTTCGCGGTCGGGTTGTCTGACACTCGGGCATCCTGCCGACGCCGTCACGCTGTGGCGCCCGCCCCGCCTCGCCGGGCGGGGACCGCGCCGCCACCTCGCCCCCTCGGCTTGTATCCGTCGTCGGTAGGATCGGGGCTTGGGTTTGGACCTGACGTAGGTGAGTCTGCCGCCGGCGGGGCTGAGGGCTGTTGTCGAGCCGGTGGACCTGTCGCGCTTCGCGGGCTTCCAGGCGAGCGTCGCGCAGCTACCGGCGCTGATGGCAGGCCAGCCGCCCAGGGACCGCACCCGCACCCTGGTGCAGTTCGTCAAGGACTGGAACTACTGGACAGCCTCGCGGCCCGAGATGCTTGATGGCCCGCCGGCGCCAGACAGTGACCCCGTTCGACCTCGCGTGCATAGCTGTCGTCGTGCACGCCCTGACGGCCCGCGATGTTGTCGATGCCCCCGGGTGGGTGCATCGTTACCGGGCCGCTGAGCCGCGCCTGATCACCGGCCTCGGCGCTGACTGTGACTACGGCCGCCTCATCGCGGCCGAGGCGCCGGAGGTGTGCGTCCACCACGGTGTCTACTTCGAGCCCGAGATGCTGGACCGAGGCCAGCCGGCAGGCCGTGAGTGACGCCCACGCTCCGGACGGCCGCAAGTTCACCAAGGAAGATCTACTCGGCTACCTCGCCGTCGAGGACCGCGCCGCTCGGCGCATCGTCAAGGAGTTGCGCCTGGCCGACGCGTAGGCTGTGGTCATGGCGGTATTTGCGCCACCTGTGGCGCTGCCCGGCGGCGGCGAGATCCCGTCGGATCAGCGCACCGTGGTGGCGTTGTTGCGCCGTTGCCTCGCCGGAGCGACAGTCGAGGGCATCAGCGCTGGCGCCGGCTTGTCGATGGCGCGCGCTGAGCGGTGCCTAGGTGTTCTGAGCGCGTCCGGCATTGTGCGCTGCGAGGAGAAGCGGGTCCTGTGGGGCTTCGGGTCGGTGCCGGCGTATCTGTGGTCACTCAGCCTCACCGAGGGGTGCCTCGATCTGCTGGCGCGCCTGCCGTGGCAGGATCCTCCGCCGTCGGCGCCTCCGGAGCGAGTGCCGCCGCAGTTCTGGTGGCTGTTCTCGTCGGGGACGCATCCGGCGGAGTTGCGTCTGCCTCAGGACGCGGTCACTGTCGCCGGTCGGATGTTCGGCGGCGATCCGGCGGCGAGGGCGTGGGCGCTCACGAACCTGCCGCTCGACGCGCTGCGAGAGTTGCGAGCGTCGCGCGGTTACGACGCCGGCCCGGATGCGGTCAGCCTCGATATCGCCATCGCTCACCGTGCCGATGCCTGAGATCGACCGGTGGAGCGAGTACCTGTCCGAAGAGATGCGGTCCGTATGGCCGGCGCTCGCCGCCGCCACGCGCGGCCTCGAGGGTTCGCTCGTGGGCGGGACCGCTCTGGCCATCCACCTGCGGCACCGCCGCTCGTTCGACCTGGACTTCATGACGCTGGAGTCGTTCTCCGGCGAACGGGTCGCTCGATCGCTGCGGTCCTCGACGGAGGACATCGTCGTGTCGTCAGTCGGCGCCGACACGTTGCATGCGGCGGTGCGGGGCGTCGAGGTGCAGGTGTTCCGGGCGCCGGCACGGGGCTACAACCCCGGCCATGTCCGGAACCTCGCCGCCGCCGTCAGCGTCGACGGGTTGGCTGTGGCGTCGTTGGCGGACCTGCTGGCGTCGAAGCTCGACGTAATCATGTACCGCCCGAAGCTGCGGGACTACGTCGACCTGGCCGCCATCGACCGCGCCGGCCCGTACCGCCTCGAGGACGGCCTGCTGTTCCACACCCACCGCTACGGGTCGGTCCCTGAGGCGCGGGACCTGTCGCGGATAGTGACGCTGTTGGAGGACCCCGGCGCCCTCCAGACAGACCGCACATTCGACGCACTGGCGGCCCCGACGCTCGAATATCTGCGCAGCCGCGTGCCGGCGTTGCAGCGCCACCTGCAGTCATTGCGCGCCGCACCCCCAGCGCTCCCAGTGGAGCGCTCGACCGGCCGCTCACCTGCAGGTCCGGCCGGTTCGCTCGACGACGCGCCGCCGCCACTGCCATCCGGCGGCGTCGACGTCTAGCCGCGTCGGGTCAGATGCGCGTTAGGCGCCAGCGTCGCACAGATGACGAGGCGCCCGTAACGCGCCGACGACGCGTCGAAATCGGCGCCGACGCCGACCGAGCGAAACAGCGCTTGCGCCTCAGCGTTCGCGAGCACCTGACGCAGCGACGCCTTCGCCGCATTGACGAGTTTGCCTCGCAGCGGCAAGATCGCCACGTTCTCAGCGTTCCGTGCTGCCTTGGCCGGACCGGCGGCCGACTCCCCCCTCCACGACTACCAGTTCGCTGTCCGGGCCGTGGCCACGGCAATCCGCCAGCTTGTCCGGTAATCCCGTCGCCGCCAGCGACGACGCACGGCGGCGGTCGACCTGCAGGCGCCGGGCCGCTACCCGCGCCTCGACGGCTTCGAGGATCTTGGCCCGCAGCGCCGTCACGTGGCTCCGCGGGCCAGCGGAGGTGAACCACTCGTCTACGACGACTTCACGGCGTCGTAGACGAGTGACTGCACCGCAGGCGTCCCCAACTCCTGCTTCGTCTGACCCCGGAACTGCGGATCCGCCACCACGACCTGCCGCGCCGCGACGAGCCCCTCCTGGACGTCATCGCGGTGCGCCCTTTCGTCGAGTCGGTCCAGGCGCTTGGACCCATCCAACAGCACATCGTTGACCGCCCGGTTCAGCGCCCGCTCGAGCCCCGTTACGTGCGTGCCGCCAGCGGGGGTGGGGATCGTGCTCGCAAAGGATCGCACCTCGGACTGGTGGCCCGTGGTCCACTGCAGCGCACCTTTGACCTCGCATGATCGGCGTACCGTCGTGAGTTCGCCTCCCGCCGGGACCCGCTCCTCGAACGACCCCTCGCCCGACACGGCGATGACCCGTGTCACCGTCGCCCGGTCCGCCACAGCCGACGCTACGAGGGCGCTGAGCCCGTCGGTAGCCCGGTAATCGAACGGCGGGATCGCCCCCGGGCGGCGGTCGGTGACGGTTATGCGCAGGCCGGGCACCAGGTGGCACATGAGGCGTGCCCGATCGCAGGTGGCGGCGGCGTCCAAGGTTGCCTCCGGCTCGAATATGTCCCAGTCCGGCCAGAAGCGCACCTTCGTGAACGTGCGCCGGGACGCCCCCCCGCTGCATCTCGTGGGTCTCAGTGAAGCGAGCACCGTCGCGGCGGCCCGGGCGGCGGGCGTCGAAGTCGAGGCGGCACACGTAGCCGTCGCGGCCCACCTCGACGGTGAGGCGCCGAGACAAGGCGTTGACGACCGACGCTCCCACCCCGTGCAGCCCGCCGCTGGCCCCATACGGCGAGGATGACCCGCCGGCGCCGAACTGGCCGCCGGCGTGCAGTTCGCTGAACACCACCTCAATGGCGGACACGTCCCGCCCCGGCGGCCAGCCCGTCGGGATCCCCCGCCCATCGTCGCGAACAATGACCGACCCGTCGGCGGCGAAAGTTAGATCCAGACGCGTGGCGTGACCCGCCGCCTCCTCATCCACGCCATTGTCGATGAGTTCCCACAGCAGGTGCATCAAACCATCGGTGCCCGTGCCGCCGATACACATGCCCGGGCGGGTGCCGACGGCCTCCATGCCGTCCAGCGACCGGATCGCGGCGGCGTCGTACTCCTCCACCGCATCCCCCGGGGGGCGCAGCGATCCCCTCCGGGAGCGCGGAGAACAGCGTCGGTGGGGCCTGTTCGGACGTGGAACGAGCCTTCCCCACCGCCAAGTGGCCCCGATATAGGGGCCACGCCTAGTCTCGGCGGGGGTGGGCGGAACGTCTCTGGCGCCCCTCGGCGGGCGACCAGGTCCGGCGGAGAGCGGCGGGATGCGGCGGCGCTGTGCGGCAGTACGCAGAGACGGCCCTCATGGGCCGGTGAGATGGCGCCCGCGATGGCGCACGCGTCAGGGCCGTTCTCGGCGCCCCTGCGGCTCCTGGGCGGCAATGCGGGCAGATTTGGCGGCACTACCGCGGCGGCGGCGACGAGCGAAGCTCGCAGAGGCTGCCTGCGGGGGCGATCGCGGCCTCTGGCGGCCAACGGCCTGTCGGTGCCCGCGGGCCGACGCAGCCTGAGTGTTCGAGGCGGCGAGACACGGGCGACAGCGCGCGCCCCTCTGCGCGCCATACGCACGACACACGCCCGACACCTGCGCGCCATACACAGCAGTGATGGGATCCTCATGCGCGTGCCCCGGTGGAGGAACGGTGAGGCGACATGCACGACACCGACCAGAGGAGGCGCCCGTGCTGCCGAACACCATTCGTCTGTGACATCACGAGTGATAACCGAACGCAGAGTCCTCACCATATTCCCTGATCAACGAGCATTTGAAGGCTTCGTTGTCGTGGAGCCCCGCTCCGCCGAAGGCCTCTTGGCGAGTTGGTTCTCACCAGGTTCGCCAGTTATGGCCTAACGCTCCGTTCTGGCTCGATCGTGGGCTGCTCGGACCGCATGCCAACGCGGCAACCGAGTAGCGCATCAACCATCTGGACGACTGTCGATCTGATGCCCGCTCATTCCCGGAGCACGGCAATGATGTTCTCTCGCGCACCATCTGGGCTTGGCACGGAGCACCAGCTAGCGAACTGCATCCAGGCGATTCCGTAGATTGCTACAGCTGTGGCAATCGCACCGTGAGCAGAGGCCATGCGAGCAAGTTCTGCTTCGCTGGGGCCACTTATCACAGTGACCGGATCGGTGTGCACAGATCGGCTGTACGTCGCATAGAGCTGTCTCAGCATCTTTGGGGGCAGTGCGCCAACAGCGGAGGCGTCATCCATCAAGTCGGAATAAGCGGGTACCTCTCTCACCCAGGTACTGATGGTCGGAGCCTTGCCTTGTTGCTTACCGCGTCTACAGGTCCAACCTTGAGCCCTCACCCAGTCGATGAGCGTGTTGCACTCCGCGATGCTGATCATGATGTCCTGATCGACGGTTGAAGGGTCGGGCGGGTTGCGTGGATCGATTCCCATCGCCTTCAAGCAGTTGAACGCGGATGTCAGGTGGAGTTGGCTGCCTCTCCGCAAGCGTTCTTCCCAAGTGATGGTGTTGCTGCACAGCCACAGAATGACTGCTGATGCCTCCACCGCGCTCCGAGCCAAGGTTGTTGCCGGGTTCACCACGGCTCTCCCGGGGGCTAGGCCCGTGAGGTACAGCGAGCTGACCAAGTGCTCCCGAGCAGCGTGGAGCCTTAACTGGAGGTGGAGCCAGACCCCAGGGATTGAGACAAGGTCACGCGTCGGATCTATGCCTGAACGGTTAGCAAGAGTGTTCTCCGCTATGGCCGGTGCCGCAGGATCGAGTTCTACGAAGTCGAGGGCGATGCCACCCAACTGCTCAAGTACTGCTCGTCCTGAATCAATGAGGTGGGATGGTGCAGTTGTCATGATCTGCTGCGTCTCGCTGTACTCGGGGGGAGTCCCTCGATGCCAGCAAATGCCGTTCACGAGCATCGGGGCGTTCTACGAACATCTGTATGGAGGATAGGCCACGGGTTGGCCCAGTGCAACGACACCGTGAGAGGACAAGGGATGACCCGACAAACGTCCGAGTCGAAGCCCTCGTGGTCGCGGTCGGGGTCGGGAAATTGAAGCCCGGCAGGGCGTCGGCCACGCCGCTGCGAACCGAGCCGCGGTCCTGCACCTCGGAGAGGGGCCACCGGCCTGCGACAGTTCCACGGGGTCCTCGGCGGGTGTCGGACGGCGCCGCCGGCGCCTCAGTAGCGGCGCCTCGGTGGCCGGTGGTGGCGGCGGGGTGGTCGTTTCCCCGTCCTCTCCCCCAAGACGCTGGGGCCAGCAGCACCGCTGATACGGCCGCCGCCGCGAGGCTTGCCCTCGAATGATGAGGCGGTTCTCGCCGCGAAGGCGTGCTGACCGACTCGCCAGCGCAGGCACCTCGTTAGGCTCTAGCGGCTCACGCTGGCTCTCAACACAGGAGGTGGAGTATGGGTGCTTCTTGGAGCGCCGGAACCTGGCTCGCCATAGTTGTTGGCATTCTGGCTATCGCTTTGGGGTGGACATTCTTCGCGGTCGCCTTGACGACCGATGCGTTCACCGACCAGGCAAGCGACAATCAGGCGAAAGTTCCAAGGCCATCGCCCTCCGATGCCGGCGACCCGTCTACGTCCATCGACGGTGTGCCCCTAGGAGACTGGTGAGTAATTCGGGGTGGAAAGGCTCGCGTTTTGGTGCGGGGTGTGGGATGTTGGGGGTATGCAGGGTTCTGAGCGTGTGGATCGGGAGTTGTTGGACGCTTTCGCGGTTTGCGGGGGTCTGGTTCGGG
>JAPONU010000090.1 GCA_026713745.1 bacterium | reverse complement strand
ATTCGAGACGGTGCCCGCCGCCCCCGAGATCGCCGGGGATCCCTCCGGGAGCGGCGACCCCGCCGAGCCGGGACCTGACGGGAGCGCCGACAGTGGGCCGCCTCCCAACTTCTACGATGATCCCCGGGGCGGCGTCTTCGCCGACTTCCAGCGGGGCTTCGACCGCAACCACCCGTTCGGTTCTCTCGAGGCCTTCTGCCTTCCCCACGGCCCGCCGGAGGAGGCGCTCCGGGCAACCGGTCCGGGCATCGCGGCCGACACAATCACCTTCGTGCACATGCGCTCGAAGATCGAGGAACTCATTGGTCTCGGCCTGGGCGTCGACGTCGGCGACCCGGCGGACATGTTCGAGGTGTTCACTCGCATCGTCAACGAGCGCTGCGGCGGTGTGTGGGGACGCCAGATCGATCTAGGGCTGGTGGAGGTGTCGGCTCTGGGCGGTGGAGGCGTGGACATCGACACGCTGCGCAACGCCGCCTGCATCGAGGCCACGGAGGGCCATGACGCCGTCATCGTGATGAACACCACGACTTTTCAGGGCACCGCCATGCTCTGCGTCACCGAGGAGCACGATTCCGCGTTCATCAGCCACGAGGCCCTGCCGCAGGAGTACATGGCGCGGGGCGGCGGGCGCCTGCTCACAACCACCACCACGCTGGAGGAGATCCTGACCGCCCTCGCCAACTACGCCATCGACACCGGCGCCCTCGAGGGTCGTCGGGTCGGCGTCGTGGCCCCCAGCACGCCCGGCGAGGCCGAGGCGGTCGAGGCCAGCCTGGTGGCGACCCTGGAAGCGGCCGGTGTGGACGTGGCCGTCTTCGACGTCATCGACTGCGACGGCACGTCCATCTGTGTCGGCGGCATGTCCGAGTCGGTCCAGCGCCTCGTTGACGAGGGCGTGGAGGTGCTGTTCCCCACGCTCAACCCGGTCTCGCTGCCGTCGTACATCACCGAGATGGTGGCCCGGGGATTCGAGCCCGGCGATGTGCAGTTCTACAACTCCGACTTCAACAGCCAGGGCAACGAGGTGGTGGCCGGCCTGATCGTCACGTTCGGTGGCGCGGCGGCGGGCGAACTCTACGACGGCGCGATCCTGCTGGTGGGCATCGACACGGGCCGCTTCCGGGATCCGGACTGGAGTCCGGCCGCCTTCGATGAGATGTGTATGCGGGAGTACCGGGAGAACTCGTCGACAGGCGAGGACTTCGACCCGCGCGACCCGGTCGGGACCAACAAGTACGGGATTCTGGCCCTCATCTGCAGCGAGTACCGGGTGGCCCTCCGCGCCCTCTACGACGCCGGCCCGAATCCCACGCGCGCCGACATCTTCGCAGCGCTGGAGAACCTCGGACCGGTGGACCTGCCGTTCATGCTGCCGGGCTCGCTCGCCCCCGGGAAGTGGGCCATGGGCGACTCGCTGCAGCCGATTTCCTTCCGCTATCCCTGCCCCCTCGAGAGCCTCGGGACAGCCACCGGTATCTGCCTGATTCCGAGCGACTACAGCGAACTGCGCCTCAAGGTCAAGTGAGCCTCCGCGGTCCGCTCGGCGTGTTCGCGGGCCGTTCGGACACTCGTCAGGGACGGCGGGGGAACTGGCTGAAATCGGGGGGTGTCCTGTTCACGTAGCTGTCCCGGCCGTGCTGGGCCTCGGAGGTCTGGTAGAAGAGCAGGGTGGCGTCGCCGGCAAGTTGCTGGATGCCGGCGAGGCCGTCGTCGGCGGCGTTCATGGAGGCCTTCAGCATCCGCAGCGCCAGCGGCGAGTGCTCCAGCATGCGCCGGCACCAGCGCACCGTCTCGACCTCGAGTTCCTCGAGCGGCACGACCTCGTTGACCAACCCCATGTCCAGGGCCTCGGTGGCGCCGTACTGGCGGCACAGGTACCAGATCTCCCGCGCCTTCTTCTGGCCGACGTGACGGGCCAGCAGCCCTGATCCGTAGCCGCCGTCGAAGGAGCCCACCCGCGGGCCGGTCTGGCCGAAGACGGCGTTGTCTGCGGCGATGGTGAGGTCGCACACGATGTGCAGCACGTGGCCGCCACCGATGGCGTAGCCGGCCACCATGGCGACCACCGGCTTGGGGGTGCGCCGGATCTGAACCTGCAGGTCCAGCACGTTGAGACGACCGATGCCCTTGCCGGCGACCTCGTCGTCACCCATATAGCCGTCGTCGCCCCTGATGCGCTGGTCGCCGCCCGAGCAGAACGCCAGGTCGCCCGCGCCACAGAGGATCACCGCCCCGACGCTGTCGTCGTCGCGCGCCCGGTTGAGGGCGTCGGCCAACTCGAACAGCGTCTGGGGGCGGAAGGCGTTGCGGACCTCCGGGCGTTGGATCGTGAGTTTGGCGATACCGCCGGCGGTGGCGTAGCCGATGTCACCGTAGGACTCGCCGGCCTCCTGCCAGTCCGCGCCGGGTTGGATGAGGCTGTCGGCGGGATCGGCGGCACCCCGCGGCCGGGGAGCGGAGAAGTGGTCCGCTCCGCTGGATGCTGGGGTCTCGCTGGGAGAGTTCACCGGGGCCTCCTGGTGCGACTGTGATGTGATGGCGGGGGCCGGGCTGCGGTGTGGCCGCCGCAGGTGGGTCGGCTCGGCAGCCGCTGACACGGTATTGCCCGCTGGGCGCCGTGCAGCGGCAACCCGGTCGTCACACCTAGCGGTAACGCCGCTCGGGAAGCCGCTAGCCGATGGTCCACAGGAGTGCGATTCCGCCGGCGGTCACCGGCGCCAGCCCGAGACCTGGTCCGGCCGGCAACCACAGCGCGCCGTGGTGCACCGCGGGCGGCTCGCACACATCGTTGCGCAGCAGTGTCGAGGTGCCGAGCCCCGCGGCCGGTCCTCCTGCCGCTGCAGCGACGTGAGCGGCGGTTGTCAAGCCCACGGCGCTCTCCATGAACGAGCCGATGATCACGCCGGTGCCGGCCCCGGACAGCGCGGCCGCAGCCCGGAGCACGGCCACCGGGCCGCCGAGGGCCGAGGGTTTCAGGACGGCGGCCGCCACGCCGAGCGGGAGGTGGCGGTGGAGGTCGGCCAGCGGGGGCAGGCTCTCGTCGCAGGCGATGGGAATGTCGCTGCGTTCCTGGAGGCGCCGGAGTTCCCCGAGACCTCGGCAGGGTTCCTCCACCAGCTCCGGGCCGAACGGGGCCAGAGCCCCAACGGCGTCTGGGGCGTCGATACCCCAGGCGCCGTTGGCGTCGAGGCGCAGCGCCGCTGACGGAGCGGCGTGGCGCAGGGCGGAGACGCGGGCCACGTCGTCGGCGAGGGGACCGCTCCCGACTTTCATCTTGAGCGTTCGGTAGCCCGCTGCAGTGGCTGCCGCAGCGGCAGCGGCGACGGCTTCGGGGGATTCGCCGTCGATCAGCGCGGCGGTGGGCACCTGCCCAAGGGGCGGCCTTCCGGTCTCGCACAGCTGACCGGCCAGGTAGGTGGCCAGGGGCACCTCGCGGTGGCGAGCCGCCAGATCGGCGGCCGCGCCGGCGATCGCCGCCCAGGCGCACGGCACGTCTCGAAGCGTTGCCTCGGCGCGGGTTGCCAGCGCGTCCGGCTCCGCCAACGGCACTTCGGCTCGCAGCCAGTTCGCCAGCGCCGCGCCGGTGGTCTCCAGGTCGGGGCCGTGCCAGCCCGGCAGGGGAGCGGCCTCGCCCCATCCGGTTAGCCCATCGTGGTTGCGCAGGCACACCAGCAGGCCGCGCCTGTACCTCAGCGGCCCGCGACCCGTCGAGAGGGTCGCTCGCAACTGCAGCACGTAGCTGTAGATCGCCGCCCCCGGTCCGGTACCGCCGGGAAATGCGGCACCCGGCTCGGAGGAGGCGGAGCGGTTCATGCCTCCGCCCGGGACACCTGGGCGGATCGGGCCCGTGAGCCGCGGGGTCCCGCGCCCGCCGCCCGGGTCATGTCGGCGGAGCGGCTCGGGCCACGGCATCCCGAACGGACCGCTCGAGGAGACGGTGCTGGGCCACGTTGGCCTCGGTCTCGACGGGGACCTCGATGATGTGAACGCCGCCGGCGGCGGTGCAGGTCCTCAAGGACTCACACAGCGTGGCGTGATCGTCGGCCCGGTGATGCCCGACACCGAGGCCCGCCGCGACCGCGGACAAGTCGGTGCCGTGGGGGGTGCCGAAGAACTGTTCGAAGGTGGCCCCCGGGACCGCCTCGGCGACCGGCAGGAACGAGAAGATGCCTCCGCCGTCGTTGTTCGGCACGACGACGACGAGGTCGATCCCCAGCCGCGCGGCGCCGAGCAGCCCCCCCAGGTCGTGCAGCAGCGCCAGATCTCCCGCCAGCAGGACCACGGGTCCGCCGGCGGCTGCCATCCCTGCCGCAGCCGAGACGACGCCGTCGATGCCGTTCGTGCCGCGGTGCGCCACAACGCGAGGGGCTTGCCGGTGAGGCGCCAGGAAGGCATCCAGGTCTCGCACAGGCATGCTGTTGGAGGCGTAGAGGCTGGTGGCGGGTTCCAGCTCCTCGCCGAGTGCCCGGGCCAGGCCCGCTTCGAGAAGCTGCACCTCCTGCAACGTCGCGCTGATCATCTGCTGCGCGGTGGAGTCGGCGAGGCGCCACGAGCGAGCCCAGGCCGACTCCGACCGACCTTCCGGCGGTGTGGGTCCGGCGTGGGCACCTGGCCGTGCGGGGTTCGGCGGCTCCGGTCCGAAGGAGGCCAGCACCCCTCGGGCCAGCGCCCCGATCGGGCTGCTCCAGTGGCCGGCGGGCACGGTCGTGGGCTCCTCCCAACGGTCCAAGGGGTCCACGAGCCAGATCTCCGAGTCCCATGCCGCCAGGCCTTCCCGCAGCGCCCGGGAGGCCGTGGGATGGCCGGCTCGTACGAGCACGTCGGGACTGTGGAGATCCCAGAACGGGGGGGTGCGAGCCAGGTGCTGGCCGGAAGCCACGATCGTGGCGCCCTCGTCGCTGCCGGTGCGCAGGCCGGAGGCGGCGTCGGCGACTACCGGCCAACCGGCGAGTGCCGCCAAGCGCTTCAAGGCGATGGCGTCGGCTTCGCAGAGGTCCGACGGGCCGACCGCGAACAGACCCCGCTCCCGGCTCCGGAGGAGGTGCGCCAGTTGCTCCACCTCGGCGGGGTCAGCCACCGGCAGGGGAGGCGACGCCGGCGGTTCCCTCCGGGCGTTGTGGCCGCCGGTTTGCCCGTCGGCGGGCTCGAGGGGCTCACGCAGCGGGACGTTGAGGTGGACCGGCCCCCCGGGCGGGCCGAGGGCGGTGGCGACCGCTCGGTGCGCTGCGAATCGCGCGTGGTCGAGAGCCGCCTCGCCGGGTACCGGCAAGTCGGTCGACCAGCGCACGTGAGCGCCGTACAGGCCGATCTGGTCGATCGTCTGGCCCGCTCCGCGGTCCCGGAGTTCCGGCGGGCGGTCGGCGGTCAGCACCACCAGGGGAACCCCGTCGTAGAACGCCTCGGTCACCGCGGGGAGGTAGTTGGCGGCGGCACTTCCGGAGGTGCAGATCAAGCCGACGCACTCGCGCCGGGCCTTGGCGAGACCGAGGGCGAAGAAGCCGCCCGCCCGCTCGTCCAGTTGCACCCAGCAGCGGAGCCCCGGATCGGCGTGAGCGGACAGCACCAGCGGCGCCGAACGCGAACCCGGCGAGCAGACCACGTGGCGCACGCCCCGGCCGGCCAACTCCTCGAAGAACGCTCCGAAGTACTCGTATGCGGTCACTGCTGGAATATGCCCCCGAAGGGTGTGTCGTCGGTGACCGCCGGCACCGCGTCGAGTTTGGAGGCGGTCTCGCGCAACTCTGCGGTGGGATCGGATTCCTCCACCACGCCGGAGCCCGCGAAGAGCGAAATCTCGTTGCTCTCGGGATCCAGCAGACCCGACCGGAGCGCCATGCAGAACTCGCCGTTGCCCGCCAGGTCGGTCCAACCCACCGGGCCGGCGAACCAGCCGCGGCCGGCGGGCTCGTGGCGGCGGAGGAACTCCAGCGCGGGGGCCACGGGCCGGCCTGCGACTGCCGGAGTCGGGTGCAAAGCGCCGGCGAGTTCCAAGATGGCGCCGGGAGCAGTCGGCAGCCGACCTCGCACGGGTGTGCACAGGTGCTGGATGGCGGGCAGGGCGCGTACGTGCGGTTCGGCCGGGTAGGGATCCAGCACCACTCCTGCGCCGGTCATGGCGTCGCGCAGGTGCTCGACGACGGTGTCATGCTCATGCCGCTCCTTGCGGCTGGCCAGCATCGCTCGCGCCAGCGCGGCGTCCTCTGCGGGATCGTCGCCGCGAGGGCACGACCCGGCCAGAGCGTCGGCCTCGGCGAAGCCGTTGCCGGTCCGGATCAGCAACTCCGGCGTGGCTCCGAGGAGGGTTTGATCCCCGCAACTCATTGCGAACGTGGTTGCGGTCGGATACCTGATGGCGAGTCTGCGCAGCAACTCGGGGGCGGCCGCGCCCCCCGGCGAGCCGGCGAAGCGGGCCGTCACCTGGCGGGCCGGCACCACCTTGCCGAACGCACCCGCCCGGATCTGGTCCAGAGCGGCATCGATCGTGGCGAGGTAGCCGGCGTCGTCGGCGCCGCTGGTTGGCCCGAGTAGAACCAGGGGATACGGCGCCGGAACCGTCGCAGCGGCGGATCGCAGGAGTTGGACAGCCCGGTGCGACGCCTCTGCCAGCAGATTGGCCGGTGCGGTGACGAGCCAGCGGACCTTTCCCGCCGCGGCGATCCCCAGTAACTCCGGGACCACGAGCAACCCGGCTCCGAACCCTCCCCAGCGTGACGGGTTGCCATCGGGCTCGGAGTCGAAGGCGAACCCGCCGCACAGGATTGGACCCGCCGGGGCCGCTGAGAGCCCGGGATCGACCTGCTCGGCGAGCCCGCGGAGATGTGGTGCCGCCTCGCTGACGAAGTGTGCTGCGGTACCGAAGCGCTGCTCGCGGCTCGCCGGGCGCCACTGCAGAGCCGCTCCGATACCGACGAGCGCGAGTCCCCGTTCGGGCTGCATCCAACAGAAGCGCCTGCGACTCGGCGGAGCGGCGGCGAAGGCGGCGAGAGGATCCGCGCCCGGGGGGGCCGGCAACTCCTGGCACCGCAGATCGCGAGGTGCGGCGCGTCCTTGTGTATCGACGGGGGCCTCCCCGGCCGCGAGGCTCATCGGGAGTGGCCCGGTGGCAGTCCCGAGAGAATCAGCCGCGCTGCGGCCGCGGGCTCATCGACGGTGCGGGCGTGATGGGTCGCCGCGGGGTCGCCGCGCGCGGGGCTCGGGTCAGGTTCTCCACATCGTGCTGCACGTTGGGAGTATAGGAGTGGGACACCGGGGGACCGTCCGGTTGCCGACCCGCCGCGGTGCGAGGGTGCGGGCGTCACCGGGGGAGCGTTGGAGCCAGGATTGGCTTGCTACGCTGCCGCGAGGTGCAAATGTCAGGGCGAGGACGGGATCGTCGGATGGCGTGGTGGTCGATCGTCTTCCTCGTTTGCCTGTTGGGAACGCTGCCCGCCGCATCGCCGAGCATGGCGCAGGAGACGATCGCCGAGGCTCGGGAGGAGTTGGAGCGCGTCGAGGAGGAGAAACTCTCCCTGCAGGCCAGGATCGACATCCTGGCCGCCGAGGATGTGGACGTGTTCAAGGCGCTCAAGGCAGCAGAGGAACTGGTGGCGCTGCAGGTGGCCCAGGTCGAGGGAGCCGAGCAGCAGCTGCGGGCGCAGATTGCCGTCCAGCGCCAGAACGAGGCCGCTATCGGCTGGGCCCAACTGGACATCGCGGATGTGCGTCAGGACGCCGAGTCGGTCATCGTCGAGGTGTACCTGCAGGCGGGCAGCGCGCGAACCGCCACCCTCCTTGCTTCGGAGGATCTGACCCATGGGCTGCGAAGGCTCGCGCTCCTCGAGGCCGTGCACGGTCATGCCGGGGACCTGATCGAGCACATTCGCCTTGCCGAGGATCGCTACGACGCGGCGGTGGACGAGGCCGCGGCGTCGGTTGCCGAGGTTGCGCGCCTGCAGGAGGTCCTGCAGGGCGACCTGGCGGTGTTGGAGGAACGGCGCTCCGAGCAGGCCGCAATCAAGGCCGAACTCGACAAGCGTCGCCGAGCGCTGGAGCGGGAGTTCGCCGAGTGGGACCGGGAGGCCTCCGAACTCGAGAGCTTCATCCAGGAGAAGAAGTACGAGGAGGAACTCCAAAAGTGGCTGCTGGCGCAGGAGCGGGCGCAGGTCGCGGCGACGGGGTTCGGGTGGCCCACAGCGGGGGTGGTGAGTTCGGGTTACGGCAACCGCCTCCACCCGATCCTTGGCGGCTACCGGCTGCACGCCGGCATCGACCTGGGCACCACGCACGGGCAGCCGGTCTATGCCTCGAAGGGCGGGGTGGTCATCACCGCCGGGCCCTGGGGCGGCTACGGCAACGCCGTCGTGATCAATCACGGCAGCGGGGTCTCCTCGCTGTACGCCCATCTCTCGCAGGTCACCGTGCGCCCCGGTGACCTGGTCGACGGCCTCGCGCAGGTTGGCAACATCGGCTCGACCGGCCTGTCCACCGGCCCGCACCTGCACTTCGAGATCCGCCTGAACGGCGTCGCCGTGGATCCGCTGGGGTACCTCCCGTGACCGTACCGAGCCCCTCGATGGCGCTGCTGACCGACCAGTACGAATTGACGATGATCGACGCTGCGCTGCGCTCGGGGGTGGCCGACCTGCCCGCCACCTTCGAGGTCTTCTGCCGCCGCCTGCCGCCGGGTCGTCGTTACGGCGTCGTCGCCGGAACCGGCCGCCTGCTGGCAGCGCTGGGTGACTTCCGGTTCGGTACCGCCGAGCTGGACTTCCTGCGCCAGGGCCGGATCGTCTCCGAGGCCGGCCTCGAGCGCCTCGCGGACTTCTCCTTCTCCGGTGACATCTGCGGGTACCGCGAGGGCGAGTTCTACGTTCCCGGCTCACCGATCCTGACCGTGACCGGCACGTTCGTCGAGACGGTCGTCCTGGAGACCCTGGTGCTGTCGATCCTCAACCATGACTCCGCCATCGCCGCCGCGGCGGCACGCATGCGTGCCGCCGCGGGCGACCGGATGTTGCTGGAGGGCGGCAGCCGTCGCACCCACGAGGAGGCCGCCCCGGCGGCGGCCCGCGCCGCGTACGTGTGCGGCTTCGACGCCACCTCCAACCTCGAGGCCGGGCGCCGGTTCGGCGTGCCCACCGGCGGCACGATCGGGCACGCGTTCGTACTGGCTCACGGCGACGAGCGCGCCGCCATGGCCGCGCAGGCCGAACTCCTGGGAGCCGGCAGCACGTACCTGGTGGACACCTACGACATCGCCGAGGGCGTGCGGCGTGCGGTGGAGGCGGCCGGCCCCGCCATGGGTGCGCTGCGCATCGACTCGGGTGACTTGGCGTCCTCCGCGGTGGCCGTGCGTCGCCAGCTCGATGAACTCGGCGCCCACCGCACCCGCATCATCCTGTCCGGCGACCTCGACGAGCACGACATCGCCGCGCTGGCTCCGGTGCCCGCCGACGGGTACCTCGTGGGAACAGAGCTGGTGGCCGGTGCCGGCGCGCCCACCGCGGGTCTCGTCTACAAGCTCGTGGAGATCGATGGCCGACCGGTGCGCAAGCGATCCCTGGCGAAGTCCTGGCGCCCGGGCCGCAAGCGCGCCTTCCGCATGGTCGATGATTGCGGCTTCGCGACCACCGAAGTGCTGCTGGCGCCGGGGGCACCGGTGCCGCCGGGCGCTCTGGGGTTGCAGACCGATCTGGTGAGCGGCGGCCGGATCACCTCCGGCACCGTTGCCGGTCCTGTTCGCAGCGTCGCGGACGCACGCGCGTATCATCGCGAGGCGCTCACCCGGCTGCGGTCCCCGGCACTCGACCTGAGCCCCGGTGAGCCTTGGCTGCCCATCGAGCCCGCATTGGAGGACGTGTGAAGCAGGTCGGCGACCTTGAGAGCCGGGACCGCCGCGCGCTGGTGGTCGTGGATGTGCAGAACGACTTCTGTGATGTCCCCGGCGCCTCGCTGCCCGTGGCCGGCGGAGCCGCCCTGGCGGGGCGCATCAGTTCGTACGTGCGGCGCTCGGGCGGCATGTACGCCGCCGTGGTGGCGACTCGCGACTGGCACATCGATCCCGGCGATCACTTCTCCTCGGTGCCTGACTACGCCGGAACGTGGCCGCCGCACTGCCGTGCCGGCAGCAGCGGCGCCGATTTCCACCCCGACCTGGAGCCCGAGTTGCTGGAGGAGGTCTTCTCCAAAGGCCGGTTCTCGGCCGGCTACACCGGTTTCGACGGCGTCGGCGAAGACGGCGCGACGCTGGCGGACTGGCTGCGGTCCCGCGGCCTGCAGGCCGTCGACATCGTGGGCATCGCCACCGACTACTGCGTGCGTGCCACGGTGCTGGATGCCGCCCGGCTGGGATTCGCCGCCCGCGTGCTGGCGGATCTCTGCGTGGGCGTGGCGCCCGAGACCACCGATGCGGCGCTGGCGGAAATGAACACCGTGGCCGAGGTGGTACCTCAGGCGGCGCCCTGAGCGCCCGCGCGGCGGCGCCGGAGCCTCAGCGGATGGCCCGGGCCGTAGTGCGGAACGACAGCAATTCGGTGAGACCCCCCAGCATGTCCGCCAGAGCGTTCACCGGATCTTCCTGGCGAGGCGTCTCCGCGGCGTTGCGCAGGCGGATCTCCTTGACCGAGAACCGCAGGCGGTGCTCCACCATGCTCATGAGCAGTGTCGGATGGCTGCTCCCGGGCGGCAGGTGGGCGATGACCTCCTGCAGCGCCTCGGCGTCGTAGAGCCGCACAGGCGTGCCCATGTCGTTTCGCCAGATCCCGAACGCCAGGCCGGACAGCGGGCGCAGCGCCCGCCCGGCGAGCGAGCCCCGGTCGCCGACGACGACCCTTGCCCCGGCCTCGTAACCGTCCAGCAAGCGGGCAATGTCGCTGTAGCCCACCCGGACCTCGCCTCCGATCAGGAGCACGAGGTCGGGCCCGGTGACGAGTGCCAGTGTGCAGGCCTTCTGTGCGTCGAAGTTCTGCCCGCTGGGTGGCGCCAGCACCGTGTGCTCCCGAGCGAGTCGCCCGAGCGTCTCTTCGAGCATCCAGGCGTCACCGTTGGAGGGACGCATCAGCACCGCCGTGACGTTGCGGAGGGGCGGGGAAGTGCTCACGGGAAGCGACGCTACCGGCTCGGGTTGCTCAGGACTCCGCCGGGATCGCCGCGGCGGACGCTTCGGGATGCTCCGATCCGGTCAGGTAGATCGCCGCGACGACGAAGATGAACAGCGCCGTGGTGGCCAGCTGGGCCAGGAATCCGTTGCCCAGGCCGAAGTCGACGATGGCCCGCAGGCTGTTCTCGCGGTCCTCGGTGTAGTCGAACGAGTAGTCGACCGCCAGCGCGTACGCGATGTCGGCCACGAAGTAGACCAGGAACCCGCTCATGAAGGCGGCGGCGAGTTGGCGGCGCAGCACCCATGCGGCCAGGGGAGCGGCCGCCGCAAGGATCAACCAACCTGCCAATTCGGGGATGAACTGGGCTCCCTCGAGGCGGGCGACCAGACCCCGGTGGATGATTTCCGTCGCCAGCGGCTCGCTCAGCGCGTTGCCGGACTCGTTGAGCGGGATCCGCTCGATGGAGATGACGTAGGTGGGCAAGAAGCGGGCCACGATCCAGCCGGTGCTCAGAACGGCGAGGCCGAGCACGAGCCATGGGCTGCGCGGGCGACCATCGTCGCGGCAGCCACGGCAACACTCATCGGAGACGAGGAGGGCTGCGTAGAAGGCGACCACGAGTTGCACGATGTAGGAGGCAAGGCCCAACCAGAATCCGGGGCCGGGCGCAGTCTCGTCGTAGGTGAACATCCCGAAGCTGCTCTCGGCGACGATGTAGAACATGCCGACGGTGAGGCCGCAGATCCCGATCGCGCCGGCGCTGCGGTGGCCGGGCCGCGAGACGCAGAACAGCATCGTGGCGAAGGCGCCCATCATGATGCAGTTGAACCACAGGTTCGCCGGGTCGTGCACCAGCAGGTCGGTGGCGCCGTCCCAGCGGAAGTACAGCGACAGGATCCAGAGAGCCAGCGAGGCGACACCGAGTTGGAGCACGCCGAGGAGTCTTCGCTGGGCCGGCTCACCGGCGGCGTAGAACGGCACGATCAGTCTCACGGCGCCGCGATCGTCATCGGGGCGTCCGGGTTCCTCGGCACCGGTCATGGCAGTCCCTCCAATCACCGTCGGCGGGTCCGCACGTTCCGAGGTGGGTCCCCCGTGCGTTCACCACCACGTCTCGGAGGCTATACGGCGAGGGTCGCGGGCACGAGAAGGACCTTCGAGGCGGGGGAGGCTCCGGTCCCCGGTTAGAGTCCCCCCGTGCCCAGGCCGCCGGCGGTGGATCTCTACAGCGACACCCAGACCAAGCCCACTGCTGCGATGCGCAGGGCGATCGCCGATGCCGAGGTGGGCGACGAGCAGCAGGGCACCGACCCCACGGTCAGCCGGCTCTGTGCCAGGGTGGCTGAGATGCTGGGCCACGAGGCGGGGCTCTTCCTGCCCACCGGCACGATGTGCAACCTCGTGGCGGTCGCCGCGCACACGTCGCCCGGCGACGCCATCGTGACCTCACTGGACAGCCACATCGTGCGTTCCGAGACCGGGGGAGCGGCCGCCTACTCGGGTGTGATCACCGACCTGCTGGCCGGTGACCGGGGGCGGTTCGGCCCCGAGGCCACTGCCGAGGCTCTGGCGCCGGGACACGTGTACCGACCCTGGCCGCGCCTGGTCTGCCTCGAGCAGACCCACAACTTCGGTGGCGGCACCGTCTGGCCGCTGGCCCAGTACCGGGCGGTTGCCGACGTGGCGCACCGCCACGACGTGCCGGTGCACACCGACGGCGCCCGGCTCTTCAACGCGACGGTGGCCTCGGGCACAGACCCCTCCGACTGGGGCGAGCCCGTCGAGAGCATCTGGGTGGACTTCACAAAGGGGCTCGGCGCGCCCATCGGCGCCGTCCTTGTGGGAGGCCGCGACTTCATCGAGGCGGTCCGGACGCACAAGCACCGCTGCGGGGGCGCCATGCGCCAGGCCGGTATCGCCGCGGCCGGCTGCCTCTACGCGCTCGATCATCACGTCGAGCGCTTGGCCGACGATCACGCCAACGCCGCTCGCCTCGCCGAGGGGCTCGCCGCACTCGGGCTCGACACCGAGGATACCGAGACCAACATGGTGTGGATCGATGTGTCGAGCACCGGGTTGAGCGCGGCGGACTTCCTCGAGCGGCTGGAGGCCCGGGATGTGCGGATGAGCAGGGTCGAGGAGCGGGTGCGCGCCGTGACACACCTTGATGTCTCCGCCGGTGGCGTCGAGATCGCCATCACCGCGGTCGCCGCGGTACTCGCCGACCTTCGGTGAGTGCCAATGGGGCCCGGCGCCCCAACGTCTGCTTCATCCTCACCGACCAGGAGCGCCACCGGGGCTGGTTGCCGGACGACGCTGACCTGCCCAACCGCCGGCGCCTGCTGGACGGAGGTCTGGAGTTCAGCCGCCACTACACCCACACGTCGCCGTGCTCGCCCTCGCGGGCGACCCTCGTAACCGGCCAGTACATGCCCGAACACGGCATCAAGGAGAACACCCGCGGGCCGGCCAACGGCTGGCTGGGCGGTGGCGTGGACACCGTTGGCAAGATGCTGCGGCGTGCCGGCTACAGGACCGCCTACAAGGGCAAATGGCACCTCTCGATGGGCCCCTACCCGGACATGGAGTCGTACGGGTTCGGCGACTGGGAGGGCAATGATCAAGCCTTCTGGGGCCAGGCGGGCAGCGGTGTGGAGTACGACGAGCCGATCGGCGCCTCCGCAGCGGCCTGGATACGCGACCGGGCGGGCGAGGAGAGCCCGTGGTTCCTGTTCGTGGGGCTCGTGAATCCCCACGACATCATGTGGTTCCCCATCGACCAGCCCTGGTACCAGCAGGCCAACCCCGATCATTTCGGGCGAGTGCGCGACCGCTACGCGTCGCTGGGATGGGGGCGCGCCGACGCCCTGCCGCCCTTCACGGCGGACTACCCCGAGCGATTCGAGGAGTTGCCGCCGAACTTCGACGACGACCTGCACACCAAGCCCGATGTGCACCGGCGCTTCAGCCACGAGATGTCGCGCAACGGCGGCTACCTCGACCGCGCCGACAAGAAGCACTGGCTCCGGCAGTTGGACTACTACGTGAAGCTCCACGAGATGAGCGACGTCAGCGTGGGTCTGATCCTCGACGCCATCGCCGCCGGCGGTGCCACCTCCGACACCGTGGTGATCTTCACCTCTGACCACGGTGACCAGTGCGGCTCGCACGCGCTGCGCTCGAAGGGGCCGTGGAGCTACGAGGAGACGATGCACATCCCGCTGTACGTGGTGGCCCCGGGCGTCACGACGCCGGGGGCGCAGAGCGAGGCGCTGACCAGCCACGTGGACTTGACGGTCACGGTGACCGAACTGGCCGGCGTGGAGGTCGCCGATGCCGGCCTGCCGGGACGGAGCCTGGTGCCGCTACTGGCCGAACCGGAGACCGGGGGCCGCGACGAGGTCCTGTTCGCCCAGGACTGGGCCTGGTACGACGGCCTGCTGGACACCCGTTACGCCAGCCGCGGGATCTTCGACGGCCGCTTCAAGTACTGCCGCTACTACGGGATCGGCGGCAGCAGCACCACCTCGGCCCGGCCACCGGCGGGCCCGAAACTCTTCGACATCGACGCCGCCTTCGACGATCAGGAGCACGAGCTGTACGACCTGGCGGAGGATCCGTACGAACTCGTGAACCTGGCTGTCGACAGGGGACGTCGCCGGGAGGTCCGGGGGTGGTTCGACCGGCTGCTGGAAGCCGAGGCCGAGGCGTTCGCGGACGAGCCCGGCAGCCGCCCCGCCGGTGCCCCGCCCTGGGCGGAGGGCTAGGGCGGCACCAGCAAACGCGAGCATCTCGATCACGTCAGTCCGACAGTCTTGGTCGTGTCGTTCCAGCGCCGAGCGCGCCTCAGACTCGATCCAGAGCCAGAGTCAAGTTCCCGCGACACCGGTCGGGCGCGCCGCCGTGACCTGGACGCGCACTGCGGTTGGCGTTCTCTCGCCATGAGCCACTGGTCTGCCGGTCGCGGGTTGACTCGACCCCGGAGGGTAGAATCCTTGCCGGGATTCGGTCCGTCGTCGGAGGAGCAGGTCTGTGGACAGCGAGTTCTCCCGTCCAGAGTTGCATCTTCCCGACCTGTCGATCTCTGGCTTTCGGGGCATCGAGAATCTGGCGATCGGCAAGCTGGGCCGGGTTACGCTCCTTGCCGGCCGCAACGGCGTCGGCAAGTCGACCGTACTCGATGCCGTCCGGGTGTATGCGGGCCAGTCGGATCCCACGATCCTGGACATAGTTCTCGATGAACGAGGTGAGGTCCTTCAGGTTGCCAGCGCGGACGCACATCCGCTGGATGTCCCTGACTACTTGGCGCTCTTCCACCGGCGGGCCACGGCGCGGTGTGAGACTGTCTCGATAGGGTCGCCCGGCCTTGGACGGTTGCTGACATTGGCCGCTTGCAGAATGTCCGAGTTAGAAGTTGCCGAGAGAAAATTGCTGAATGGCGACAATGACCCGGAGACGCTCGTTATCAAGGTGTGTTTCGGGGATTCAGTAACGTTCTTCCCTGTTCCGATTGCCGAGGGTCGATCCCTGACCTGGAACACGCCGGGCAGATCACGTTCCGGGCGGCGCGGCGTGCGCCGTTCCGACGACTCGCCGACTCCTATCAAGTGCCAATCACTGGGACCCGATGTGCCCGGCGACTACGCGATGCTCGAAGCCTGGGCGAACGTAGCGCTCACCGCCGACGAGGATCGCGCCGTGGAGGCGTTGCGGCCTATCCACGGCGACGGGATCGAGCGTGTCGCCTTTGTCGGGGGTGGAGGAGCAAGATCTCGTGGCGCGAGAGCGATTGTCAAGCTCCGGGGTCACCCCGACCCCGTCCCGCTTCGCAGCCTTGGTGACGGTGCCACCCGCATGTTTGCGGCCGCGCTGGCTCTGGCCACCTGCCGGGACGGTTTCCTCCTTATTGATGAGGCCGAGAACGGCATACACCACCAAATCCAGGAGGACTATTGGCGCCTGATCCTGCTGACCGCAGCCATCAACAATGTGCAGGTATTGGCAACCACACACAGTTGGGACTGTGTCGGCGGTTTCGCTCGCGCCGCCGCGGCGCTCGATGAGGTCGAAGGCCGTCTGGTGCGGCTTGAGCGTCGCGGGGAACAGACGCGGGCGGTCGAGTACGACGAGGATTTGCTCGAGACGGTGGCTGATCAGCGGATTGAGGTCCGCTAACGTGCCATCGCCCGAGCAGTCGGCGGGGAATCTCCTGCTGGTGGAAGGTCGCGACGACCAACAGGTCGTCCGCAGAGTTTGCGAACCCTCAGGTTTGGCTCACAGCTTCCGTATTGAGCAGAAAGACGGCATTGACGCGCT
>JAPONU010000089.1 GCA_026713745.1 bacterium | reverse complement strand
GGGATCGAAGGACTGGAAGGCTTCCAGCTTGGAGAGCGAGCGCACGTCGCAGATGTGCTCGAGGACGAATCGCATGTCCTGCAGTGGCGGGCGGTACGTGCTCATGATCTCCTCTGGCGCCGGGGCTGCGCCGCTGCGGGCGCGCCGCGCCGGTCATGTCCGGGGCGATTGTCCCGACTCACGGTATCGGTTCGGGGCCCCGCATCTACTGCTGGAGGCATCGGGTCGTGAATCGGCTAGAAAACAGCGGCGTAGCAGCGACGAGAGAGGATCTGCCATGGCCGAGATCGAGTTCCGCGGGACGACCATGAACACGGGCGGGGAGCTGCCCGCCGTGGGGGCTGCGGCCCCGGCGTTCAGCCTCACCGGAGGCGGGCTGGAGGCGGTGGGCCTCGGCGACTTCGCCGGCAAGAGCCTGGTCCTGAACATCTTCCCGAGCATCGACACGCCCACCTGTGCCAACTCTGTGCGGGCCTTCAACGAGCGCGCCGCCGCACTCGAGGACACTGCGGTGCTGTGTGTGTCAGCCGACCTGCCGTTCGCGGCCGGGCGCTTCTGCGGAGCCGAAGGCATCGAGAACGTGTCCTGCGCCTCGACGTTCCGCTCGCCGGACTTCTACGACGCATACGGCGTGCAGATTGCCGACGGCCCGCTGGCGGGACTCTGCGCCCGAGCCGTGGTGGTTGTCGACGGCGACGGCAACATCACCCACACCGAACTCGTGAACCCGATCAGCGACGAACCCGACTACGACGCGGCGCTCGGCGCCCTGTAGTCCACCCCGCGGCACTGGCCGCGGCCCTCGGCGCGCCAGGCGTCGACAGACTGATCCGCGCCGGGCCAAGGGGCCCGGCCGCTTCGGGTTCCGGCTAGTCGAGTCCTCGCGGGAACCCGCCCGCCTTCGAGAGGTAGCCGGGCACCGGGCGTCCCAGCAGTTCCTCCAGCCAGAGGGCGGAGCGGCACAGCGACTCGAGTGAGACACCGGTCTCGATGCCCATGCGATCCAGCAGGTAGGCGAGATCCTCGGTGGCAATGTTGCCGGTGGCGGCCGGCGCGAAGGGGCAGCCCCCGATGCCGCCCAGGCTGGCGTCGAGTACGTCGACGCCGGCGTCGACGGCGGCGACAACGTTGGCGAAGCCCGTGTTGCGGGTGTTGTGGAAGTGCGCCCGCAGCCTCATGTCCGGACCCACAGCCTCCCGCACCGCCTGCACCCGCTCGGTGACCTGCGGCGGCACGGCCACACCGATGGTGTCGGCGATGGCGATCTCGGCCGGCTCGGAGCGGACCACCTCGGCAGCTACCTCCGCCAGGCGCTCGGTTGGCACCTCGCCCTCATACGGGCAGCCGAACGCCGCGGACAGCGTCACTCCGGCGCCGATCCCTCCCTCGCGGGCGCCGGTGGCCAGGTCCTCCCAGACCGAGACGGCACCGGCGGTGGTCGTTCCCTGGTTGCGCTCGCAGAACGTGTCCGAGCACACCACTACCGCGTTGATCTCGTCCACGCCGGCGGCCAATGCCCGGTCGAGCCCCCGGCGGTTCATCACCAGGCCGATGTAGGTGACACCGTCGGGTCGCGGCAGCGCCTCCATGAGTGCCTCGGCGTCGGCCATCTGCGGGACCCGCTTGGGGTTCACGAAGCTCGTCGCCTCCAGGCGCCTGACGCCCGCCTCGACCAGCCGGCCGATGAGTTCCACCTTGTCAGCAGTCGAGACCATCGCCTCGTCGCTCTGCAGGCCGTCGCGAGGGGCGACGTCGACGATCTCCACAGCCCTCGCACCCTGTCGTGACATCGCCGGCCCTTCCTGCGGGGCGTGCCGGCGCACCTTGACGGTCCCGGCACCCACTCCTAGCGTGACCCGCGCAAATCGTACCGCTGCCGGCCGTTGCCGGCCGGGTGCGGCAAGCGCGACAGCCGATGGAGTGAGCCGATGACCCCAGCGCTAGACGGGATCCGTGTCCT
>JAPONU010000088.1 GCA_026713745.1 bacterium | reverse complement strand
TTTCCGGCGGTTCGCTTCGTCCAGAGGGGGAGATTCCCGATGAGGCCACGGAAGATCAGCTATCGACTTGCGGCGTTCGCAGCCGCGCTTGCGCTCGTGGCAGCGGCGTGCGCCGAGGCCGACACAGGCGAGGCCGACGCCGCAGCCTCCGTCGCCGCGGACGCCCTGACCGAGGCGCAGGCGGCCCGCTCGGAGGCCTCCGCCGCCAACAGCGCGGCCTACGCCGCCGATGCCGCCGCGGCCGCGGCGGCCGCCGAAGCCTCGGCGGCCGCGGCTCGGGCGCAGGAGGCGATCGCCGCCGCCGAGCTGGCCCAAGCCACCGCCGAGGGCAACGAGGACGCTGTCGAAGCAGCGCGAGCCGCGCTGGCCGAGGCGCAGGACGTGGCCGCAGCCGCGCAGTCCGAGGCCGCAGCCGCCCAAGCCGACGCCGCAGCCGCCCAAGCCGAAGCGGCAGCCGCCCAAGCCGAAGCCACCGAGGCCCGGGCCGCAGCCGAGGCGGCGGCCGCCGAGGCCGAGGCCGCAGCAGCACCCGACCCGCCACCGCCGCCACCTCCCCCGCCCGCACCCGAGCCGGTGACGTTCACGATGATCTTCCCGGCCGTGCCGTCCAACGTCGACCCGGCGGTGTACCAGGGCCGGCCCACCGGCGAGACCACCCAGAGCGTGGTGAGCACGCTGGTGCGCTACGTGCCACTTGCCGACGGGGCCACGGCGCTGCAAGGTCCGGCCGACCTGCAGGCCGAGCTGGCCGAGTCGTGGACGCAGGAGGACAGCGGCAGCTACGTCTTCACGCTGCGCGAGGCGCTCAGCCCCTACGGCAACCAGGTCACCTCCGCAGACGTGCTGTGGACCTTCCAGCGCGGGCTGGAGACCGACTTCATCACGCCGTTCCTGTTGAACGTCGGCGGCATCGACGGCGCGAACCCCATCGAGGTGATCGACGACAGCACGTTCCGGCTCGTGGCCCCCTCCGCCAACTCGCTCACGCTGCCGGTGCTCACGTGGTACGGCATGGGCATCATCGACAGCGTCGAGGCCCGGAGCCACGCCACCGACGAGGACCCGTGGGCGCAGGAGTGGATGACCACCAACTCGGCCAGCTTCGGCGCCTTCGGGGTGGAGTCCATGATCCCCGGCGAGGAGATCCGGCTCACCAAGAACCCGAACTACTGGGACGCCGGCAACGTCGCCATCGAGAACGTGGTCATGCGCGCCGTGCCCGACGCCGGCAGCCGCATGCTGCTGGTGGGCTCCGGCGAGGTGGACTTCGTGGGTGGCTTGACCTTCGACCTGTTCCAGAGCGTCGTCGCAGCAGGCGGCGACGGCATCGACCCGATCGCCGGGCTGGACGTGAACCTGGACAAGCTGTCGCTCAACGCCCGCTTCGCGCCGTTCGACGACGTGCGGGTACGCCAGGCCATCTCGCTGGCCATCGACCGTGACGCCCTCATCGCCGGGGCGTACGCCGGACTCGGCCAGCCCGGGCTCTACCCGATTTCCACGGCGATCCCGCAGCCCGATCCGCCGGCCGACGTGGCGGCCCGCTACGACCCCGAGGCCGCACGGGCACTGCTCGCCGAGGCCGGATTGGCCGACGGGTTCGACTTCACGCTGTCGATCAACCCCAGCTCGGGCCCCGGGCCCTACGCCGAGCAGGTGGCGGTGCTGATCCAGGATCAGCTGCGCGACGTGGGCATCGGTGTCAGCATCGACCTGATCAGCTCGCCGGCCGACTTCAACACCGCAACCCGCGGCGGCGAACTGGACGCCTGGCTCTTCGGCACCCGGCCGCTGGTTAACGACGTCGCCTACTTCCTGCTGCTGGCCGTCGGGCCGATGTCGGTCAAACTCGAGGGCTACGGCAGCGAGGAGGTGGACGCCCTGCTCGGCCGGATCGTCGCCGAGCCCCTCGGAGCGGCCCGCGACGCCCTGCTGTCGGAGATGCAGTCGCTGCTGGCCGGCGAGGTGCCGTACGTGCCGCTGGTCGAGACCGTGCTGCCGTGGGTGCACCTCGGGGAGTTCAGCGGGGTCGCACCCAACCCGCTCGGCGCCCTCTACCTGCAGGACGTCACCCCATGA
>JAPONU010000087.1 GCA_026713745.1 bacterium | reverse complement strand
GTCCGCGGGTCGGTGCCGTAGGCCTCCCGGACGTGTCGGGGCGTCACGTAGCCGAGGCGGAGGTCCCGGGCCAGGGCGCCGGCGGGCCGCTCCGCCGGATCGCCGTAGCCACCCCCTCCGGGGCTGGCGATGCGCACCCGGTCGCCGCGCCGGAGTTCCACGCCGGTGATCTTCGAGACCAGCGGCGGCGAGATCGTCCCTCCGGCGGTCTCGAACGTCACCTCGTTGAGCGCCGCAGCCTCGCCGCCGGCGACGCCCATCGGGGCGAACCGGCCGCGGTCGGCGAAGGCGAACGCCTCGGCCCGGTCGTCGAGCAGTTCGATCTCGTAGGTGGCACCGAGCCCGCCGCGGAACCGGCCCGGCCCGCCGGAGTCCGCACGGAGCGCCCAGCGCGTGTAGCGAACCGGGTAGGCCGCCTCGAGGATCTCCACCGGCGGGATGGTGGCGGTCGACAGCGGGGCGTTGCCGTGGTTCAAGCCGTCGCTCACCGGACTGCCGCCGAGGCCCCCGCCGTAGAAGGTGAACATGACCCACCGCCGGCCGTCGGGGCGGTGCCCGGCGATCGACAGGGCGTTGATCGTGCCGTAGGAGCAGCCGTTGGACCGCTCCGGCGCGGCGAGGGCGACGGCGCGGAAGATCACGTCCATCATCCGCAGGATCGTCTCGGTGTACCCGCCCACCGGTCGGGGCCAAGTGGCGTTCAGCAGCGAGCCCGCCGGGATGACCACCTCGACGGGTTCTAGGCAGCCGGCGTTGGCCGGCACGTCGCCGAAGATGTGCTTCAGGGCCACGTAGCAGGCAGCCCGGGCGGTGGCCGCGGAGATGTTGACCGGTCCGGGCACCGCCGCGACGGTGCGCGAGAAGTCCAGGACCATGCCGTCGCCGCTGATCGTGAGGTCGAGCGCCACCGGGATGGGGACGTCCACGCTGCCGTCGTTGTCCAGGAAGTCCTCGGCCGTGTAGGTACCGTCGGGCAGCGAGGCGATGTTGGCCCGCATCAGCCGGGCGGCCCGGGCGGTGAGTTCGGCGAAGGCCGCGGCGACGACCTCGGGGCCGAACTCGTCGATCACCTCCCCCAGCCGGCGCACGCCGAGATCGAGGGCGTTGAGCTGGGCGTGAAGGTCGCCGTAGGCGTCGCCGGGCACTCGGCTGATGCTGCGGACCAGGTCGATCACGTCGCCGCGCAGTTCACCGCCGTCGCACAGCTTCATCGGCGGCACGAGCACGCCCTCCTGGGCGCTCTCGGTGGCCGAGGGGTTGTAGTTGCCCGGAACGGCGCCCCCGACGTCGGTGTAGTGCCCCACCGAGGCCAGCCAGCAGAACAGCCTCCCGTCGCAGAAGTACGGGCGCACCAGCTTCATGTCGTTGAGGTGCGTGCCGCCCCGGTACGGGTCGTTGAAGATCCAGATGTCGCCGTCGTCCGGTCCGCCGCCGGCGGTGGCCGCCTCGATGGCCAGATCCACGGCGCCCGCCATCGTGCCGGCGAAGATCGGCAGTCCGGTGGCGCCCTGCACCAGCGTCGCCCCGGTTCGGGCGTGATAGATGCCGTGCGAGGCGTCGTGGGCCTCGGCGATGATGGGATTGAAGGCCGAGCGGAACAGGGTGGCGTCCATCTCGTCCACGAGTTGCTCGAACCGCCCCTGCAGCACGGCCAGCGTGACGGGGTCCAGCGTGACGGGGTCCGGCGTGACGGGATCACGCACGACAGGATCCGCCACGACAGGATCCGCCACGACAGGATCCGCCACGACAGGATCCGGTGTGAGAGTCACGCTCGGGGGCCCCTCGCCGTGGCAGGTCCGGCACCGCCCACACCACCGGCACGACCGGGTGCGGCACGTCCGACGCGACCGGCACAACCGACATGACCAGCGCCACCGGCGCAACCGGCAAGTCCGACGCGACCGGCACAACCGGCACAACCG
>JAPONU010000086.1 GCA_026713745.1 bacterium | reverse complement strand
GGCATCTCGATGTCGCGCACGCCCAGCGGGGCGAGGGCGTCCACGATGGCGTTGATGACCGCGGGAGTGGAGGCGATCGTTCCGGCCTCGCCCACTCCCTTCACACCGAGAGGGTTGGTGGGGCTCGGCGTGACCGTGGAGCCGGTCAGCAGGCTGGGCACCTCGGACGCAGCCGGCATCAGGTAGTCGCCGAGAGTTGCCGTGCGCAGCTGCCCGGCGTCGTCGTAGACGGCGTCCTCCCACAGGGCCTGCGCCACGCCCTGCAAGATCCCCCCGTGCACCTGGCCCTCCACGACCAGGGGGTTGATCTGCACCCCGCAGTCGTCCACCGCGGCGTACTTCACCAACTCGGTGTGGCCGGTCTCGGCGTCCACCTCGACGACGGCCACGTGCGTGCCGAACGGGAACACGAAGTTGGCCGGGTCGTAGGTCGCCTGCGCCTCGAGGTTGGGCTCGAGTCCGTCGGGGAGGTTGTGGGCGGTGAAGGCCCCGAAGGCGATGGCCGCGATGGGGATGCTCGCCGACGGCGTGCCGCGCACGGTGAACGCGCCGGCCGCGAAGTCGAGATCCTCCTCGGAGGCCTCGAGTTGGTGAGCGGCGATCGTGCGCGCCTTGGCGATGACCTTGTCGGCGGCCATGGCGATGGCGGTGCCCCCCACGGCCAACGAGCGCGACCCGTAGGTGTCCATGCCCAGGGGTGCCAGTGCCGTGTCGGAGTGCAGCACGTCCACGTCGTCGGGGTCCACGCCGAGTTTCTCGGCGACGATCATGGACCAGCAGGTCTCGTGTGCCTGCCCGTGGGGCGACGTGCCGGTTACGACCTGCACCTTGGCGGTCGGCAGGATCCGCACGGTGGCGGATTCCCAACCCCCGGCGCCGTAGTTGAGCGCTGCCAGCACCCGGCTGGGCGCCAGGCCGCACATCTCCACATAGCTGGAGAACCCCAGGCCGAGATGTCGCGACGAGCCCTCGGCGCGGCGGCGCGCCTGGGTGGCCCGGAGGTCGTCGTAGCCGACCAGATCCATGGCCTTGCCCAGCGCCGGCGTGTAGTCGCCGCTGTCGAAGCTCAGGCCGGCCGTGGAGTCGTAGGGGAACGACTCGATGAAGTTGCGCCGGCGGATCTCGTCGGGGCTCACGCCCATCTCGGCCGCCAGGGTGTCCATGGCCCGCTCGATGGCGTAGGTGGCCTCGGGCCGCCCCGCCCCGCGGTAGGCGTCGGTGGGGGTCTTGTTGGTGAACACGCTGGTGCAGCGGAACGAGTACGCGCCGATGTCGTAGCAGCCGTGGTACAGGAAGCCGCCGAGCAGCGGCACGCCGGGCGTCACGAGTTGCAGGTAAGCGCCCATGTCCGCCAGCAGCGACACGCGTACCGCCGTCACCTTGCCGTCGGCGTCGGCGGCGAGGGAGATGTCCTGGATCTGTCCCCTCCCCTGGATCGTGGCCACTGCCGCCTCGCTGCGTCCCTCGGTCCAGCGGACGGGGACGCGACGCGCCGATGCCAGGGCGAGGCAGATCACCTCTTCGGCGTAGACGTTCAGCTTCGAGCCGAAGCCCCCGCCCACGGCGGGTGCCACGACGCGGATCCTGTGCTCGGGCAGGCCCACTGTCAGTGCCAGCATGACCTTCAGCACGTGGGGGATCTGCGTCGAGGAGTACACGGTCACGTCACCGGCGTGCGGTTCGGGTACGACAACCACGCCGCGGGGCTCCATGGCGGCGGGGATGAGCCGCTGCTGCACATAGCGCTCGCTGACGGTGTGGGTCGCCGCGGCGAAGGCGGCTTCGACGGCCTCCTCGTCGGGCATCAGTTCCCAGACGTAGCTGACGTTGGTGCCCATGTCGGGGTGGATGACCATCCGATCGCTCGCCGCGTCCTCGAGGTCGACGACCGCCTCGAGCGGCTCGTAGTCGACCACCACCTCCTCGACGGCGTCGGCTGCGGCGTAGCGGCTCTCGGCCAGCACCACCGCCACGATCTGCCCGACGTGACATACCGCGTCGGTGGCGACCGACAGATGCGGCGGGTTCTTCATGTCCGGCGTCACCGGCCAGGCGCACGGCAGCGGGCCCGCCCCGAGCGCGGCGAAGTCCTCACCGCTGTAAGCGGCCACCACCCCGGGGGCCGCGAGAGCCGGCCCCAGGTCGACGCCGGTGATCCGGGCGTGGGCGTGCGGGCTGCGAACCGCCGCCATCCAGAGAGCACCGGGAACGTCCATGTCGTCGATGAAGCGGGCCTCCCCCGACAGCAGCGCCGGATCCTCCCTGCGCAGCCGTCGCGTGCCGATCACCGTGGTCTCCTGCGCTGTGGCGCTCATGGCACCCCCTTCTGACCGTTGTCGTTGGCCCCAAGATACGCCACAGGGCGGCCCCGGCGCCCGGCGGTCAGCCTGTGTCCGGGAACCCGGCGAGGCGCAGGCGGAACTGCCGGACAGTGGATTCCGGGCTCCGCGGGAATGTCGGCGAGGGTGTCGGCGAGGGTGTCGACACCTGTGATCCGGACGGTCCTCGGTCAGCCCGTGGCGTCGCCGCGCTCGGCCCACCACTCGTCGAGGCGCGCCTCGGTCGCTGCGATGTCCAGATCGGGGTTCTCCCGTCGCAGCCGCAGCAGGAATCTCGTCGCCTCGCCGATCGCCGGTCCAGGACCGATCCCCAGGCGCTGCATCACGGCGTTGCCGTCCAGCAGCGG
>JAPONU010000085.1 GCA_026713745.1 bacterium | reverse complement strand
GGCGCCGGTGGGGGAGGCGCAGCCGCTGCGGAGGAGGCATCGGCGGCCGCCTGCTCGGCGGCGGTCCGCGCCTGCTCCGCTTCGGCTTGGGCGGCTGCGGCTTCGGCCTGGGCGGCTGCCGCTTCGGCTTGGGCGGCTGCGGCCTCAGCCTGGGCGGCGGCGGCCGCCTCCTGTGCATCCGCCAGGGCGGCTCGTGCCGCGGCCACGGCGTCCTCGTTCCCCTCGGCGGTGGCGCGGGCCAGGTCGGCGGCTGCGATCGCCTCCTCCGCCCGGGCGGCGGCCGCGGCGGCGCCGGCTGCGGCGGCCTCGGCCGCTGCGTCGGCGGCTGTGGCGGCGCTGTCGGCGGCGGTCGCCTCCGAGCGGGCCGCCAGTGCCTCCGAGAGCGCGTCGGCTGCGGCGGCGCTCACCGCCGCGGCTTCGTCGCCGCCGGTCTCAGCGCAGGCCGTGGCGAGGAGCACGAGAACTCCGAACACCAGAGAAGTACGGACGATTCGGGAGCGGCTCATGGTCGACCTCCTGACCGCTTCAGGCGCCGGACGGCCTCACTCTCCCGCGAGAGAATTCCCCTGCCGCCAAGCGCCGGCCAGAACTATAACCCTCGGCGTGCCACGGCTGCTGAGGCGCACCCGGTCAGCCGTCGTGGGTCACGTGGGTGATGTCCAGCGGTCCCGACAGCATGCTCAGCACCACGTGGCCCTCCGATCGGGCGGGGCCGTGCACCGTGCCCGGCGGCAGGCAGAAGTAGGCGGGCGCCCGCAGTTCCACGTCACCGTTGTGGTAAGTGCCCTCGAGGATGAAGCCCTCCTGCAGCACGCTGTGGACCTCCGGAGCGTCGGTGGTCCACCCCGGCGGTGCCTTCACGAGCACGGTGCTCGCCCCGCTGTGGTCGTCGACGCTGAGGACCTTGACCAGCAGTCCTGTCGGAACGGCCTCGCCGGTGTCGTCCCACATCGTCTCGGCCGGTTCCCATTCCACTTCGTCGAGGTTGATGCCCATCACGATCGGTCGGCCCATGGCGGCGACCCCTTCCCGTCTCCGAACTCGGTCGTACGGTAATTCCGGTTGATTCTCGCCGAGGTGGACGCGCTCCCGCTCACCACCGGAGGTTCGTCACGCCCGCGAACGCCCGCACCAACTCGGGTGTGAGCGCTGAGGTGAAACTGGCGAACCGGCTCCCGAGGGCGCGGCCGTCGTGGACGAGTTCGGGAAGATCAGCCGACCGAGTCCGCCAACTCGTCGCGGAACTGCGGCGCGGCGAGCGCGATGAGTGCCTCCGCCCGTTCCCGCAGTCCGAGGCCTGAGAGGTCGGCGACGCCGTGCTCGGTGACGATGTACTGCGTGAAGTGCCGGGGAACGCCCACCGGAGCGGTTGGGTCCAGGCGCGCCACGATGCGCGACACGTCGCCCCGGCGGTTCGTGGAGGGCATGGCGATGATGCTCTTGCCGCCGGGGGAGAGCCAGGCACCCTGGGCGAAGTCATAGCCACCACCGACGCCGCTGAGTTGCGCGCCGGCGAGTTGCTCCACGTTGGCCTGGCCCATCAGGTCGACTTGAACCGCCGAGTTCACTGACACGAATCCCTCGAAGACGGCGATGTGCGCCGGATCCAGGATGGTGTCGAACGGATGCATCTCGAGAGCGGGGTTGTTGTCGGCGTAGTCGTACAGCGTCGTGGTACCCATCAGCTCCGCGCAGAGGGAGGACGGCCGCCCGTCACGGACCGATCGGAGCTTCCCGGCGTCATCCAGCGCCGCGATGGCGTCGACGCCCATGCCGTAGATGCGCAGGTCGCCGACGTCGGAGGCGCACAGGTTCTGTAGCAGAGCCTCCGGGATGGCGCCGATTCCCGCCTGCAGCGTCGTCCCCGATGGGATCAG
>JAPONU010000084.1 GCA_026713745.1 bacterium | reverse complement strand
GCTTCAAGTTCCACTTCACGCCCACCTACAGCTCCTGGATGAACCTCGTCGAACGCTGGTTCTCCGAACTCACCACCAAATGGCTCCACCGCGGCACCCACACCTCGACAAGGGAACTCCAAGACTCCATCAACACCTGGACCGACCACTGGAACCAGAACCCCAAACCCTTCACCTGGCACCGCACCGCCGACGACATCCTCGCAACCCTCGCCACATATCTCACACGAATTAACGGCTCAGGACACTAGTGCTGTGTCCATGAATGTTGGTGGGGGTGCGCGTCCACCACTTGGGGTGTGGCTTGTGTTTTGATCGGGGTATGTCGAAACCATTGCGGGTTCGTCGTTTGACGGATCGAGAAGGTCAACAGTTGCAGCGGATCGTTCGTCGGGGCGGCGGCGGGTCGGGGAATTCGGTGGTGCGGTGGCGTCGCGCGTTGGTGGTGCTGGCGTCTGCGGGCGGGAACTCGGTGGCGGTGATCGCCCGGTTGGTGGCGACGTCGCCGGACCGGGTGCGGGAGATGATCCACCGGTTCAATGAGATGGGGATGGCGTCGTTGGACCCTCAGTGGGCGGGTGGCCGTCCCCGCCGGATCACGACGGCTGATGAGGAGTTCATCGTGGCGACCGCCACGACGCGCCCGGAGGTTCTGGGGTTGGCGTTCACGCGGTGGAGTCTGCGCAAGCTGGTGGGCTATCTCGCCGACAACGACGAGCGGCCCGTGGTGGTCAGCCGCGAACGGCTGCGTCAGATCCTCGCCGCGCGCGACGTCACGTTCCAGCGCACCAAGACGTGGAAGGAGTCGAATGATCCCGACCGCGACGCCAAGCTGGATCGCATCGAGGAGGTGCTCGAACATCACCCGCAGCGGTGTTTCGCCTTCGACGAGTTCGGGCCGCTGTCGGTGCGTCCCGTCGGCGGCTCCGCGTGGGCGCCGGCCGCTCACCCCCAGCGCCGCCCGGCGAACTATCACAAACTCCACGGCGTGCGACAGTTCCACGGCTGCTACTCGATTGGTGACGATGTGCTGTGGGGCGTGGTGCGTGCCCGCAAAGCGGCGGCCAACACCGTCGCCGCGCTGAAATCCATCCGGGCCGCCCGCAGCGACACCGACTGGATCTATATCATCTTGGACAACCTCTCGGCGCACAAAGCTCCCCACGTGCGCGACTGGGCGGCCCGCAACAACGTCGAACAGACAGCATCTGGAGATGCGCTGGACTCGCCGAGTCGCAACCAGGAGTGCCGTGTCGTGGCGGGCCACGCGCCGAAGCGGTTCAGCGTGTGCAGTGCCGCAGCGCTTCGACGAACTGACGGGTCATTGGCAGCACCAGCCCCATGGCCTGCCGTGCGCCGGCGAGGAACGAACAGCGCGACTTCGATATCAGCGTCCCAGATTCGCCCTCCCGCTGGGGGACGGCCGCGATTGAGGTCTCCTGAACAACACGGCCAACACGAGTGGGGGGCGACGACAGCCGGAGCGGTTCGTCTGCGCCTGCGTACCGCACTTGTGGCCGGCCTGTTCCGTGGTGAGACGCCTAGCTCGAATCGGCCGGTTGGCTCACCGTGGCGTTCGCCGACTCGATCCTTCCCTCACGGCCAGCGGGTTCGGACGTAGTTGAGGGCTTCTGCTGTGTTCAGGAGGCGGGTTGAGTTGTTGAGACGGACGTAGAGATCGGCTTCGCCCTTGGCGGCGGTCACGAACGTGGGCTCGGTGCCTGGCGTGACGTCCACGCGGCAGACGGTTCCGGTCGGGAACTCGTCGAAGCGGAACTCGGCTGACGCGGCGGCGGAGGGGCCGAGTTTGTTGTCGAGGAGGGTGTTGAGCCAGACGGCGAAGCCGTCGGTGTTCTGCCTCTTGCCGAGCGTCTTGAAGTCTGCCTCGATGCCGGTGACCTCG
>JAPONU010000083.1 GCA_026713745.1 bacterium | reverse complement strand
TGTGGTGGGTGGTGTGCCGGTGGTGGAGGGGTTTGTTGATTTGGTGGAGGTGGGGCGTGGGGGGTTTAGTCGTGTGTTTTCTGCGTATCAGGTGGCGTTTGATCGTCGGGTGGCGTTGAAGGTTTTGAATGAGCGTTTGGCGGATGATGCGTCGGTGGCGGCGTTTGAGCGGGAGTGTCAGGCGATGGGGGGCTTGTCGCGGCATCCGTTCATTGTGACGGTGTTGGCGTCGGCGTTCACGTCGGATTATCGGCCGTGCATTGTGATGGATTTGTTCGAGCGCGGGAATTACATGCAGTTGGTGCGTCGGGACGGTCCGTTGCCGCTCGAGGAGTTGTTGTCGTTGAGTGTGCGGGTGGCGGGCGCGTTGGCGACGGCGCATCAGGATGGGGTGGTTCATGGTGATGTGAAGCCGCAGAATATTTTCAAGTCTGGTTTTGGGTATCCGGCGTTGGGGGATTTCGGGATCGCGACGTTGCGGAGTCGTGTCGCCGAGCGTGCGGGGGTGGGGTTGTCGCCGCATTTCGTGGCGCCGGAGTTGATCGAGATGGGCGCCGGGGCGGTGGGCGCGGCGGCGGATCAGTATTCGTTGGGGGCGACGGTTTTCACGTTGGCGACGGGGCGGCGGCCGTTTGAGTCCGCTGGTCCGCGGGCGCCTCAGCAGGTTTTGGCGGAGGCGTTGGAGGCGCCGGCGCCGGTGTTGCCGGAGACGTTCCCGCGGGATTTGCGGGCTGTTTTGCGCCGGGCGATGGTCCGTGAGCCCCAGGACCGGTTCCCGGACCTGGGCGCGTTCGCGGTGGCGTTGGCGAATGTTGAGCACCGCTTGGGGCATCGGCCGACCGCGATACCGATTGCGGGTATCGATGACGATGCCACCATCACCGTCGATCACGACACCCTCGAAGCGCTCCGCCGACAAACCCCGGCCCCACCGCCGGAGGGCCCCGACGCGCCCACCATCGCCCTCACACCACCCCAACAGCCCCCCGGGGAACCCCCAGGCGACCAACAACCACCCCAACAACCCAAACGCCGCCGCCGGGTCCTGCTTGTCGCCCTCGCACTCCTCGCCGCCGCCGGCGCCACCGCCGGCATCCTCCTCACCCCCGGCGAACCCGAACCCGAACCGCCACCACCCACGAGCACCACAACCGAACCAGCGACACCCGAACCAGCGACACCCGAACCGGCGACACCCGACCCAACAGCGCCCGCACCCGAACCACCACCGGCACCACCACCACCGGAGCCCGAGCCTCCTGCACCGCCGCAAGTCAGATTCTTCGAGCAGGACGGACGCCTCGTCGGGTCTTGGTCAATTCCTGAGGGCAGTCCCCCGGTTGACACTTGGGATGTGCAACACCATGGCCTATCAGGACGTCCTTCGCCTACGGAAACCCGCTATGAGTGGGACGGAATCCTGCCGGGCACGTACACGATCGAGGTTCGTGCGTGTAACGCGACAGGCTGCAGTCCTGCCGTAGCAAAATCAGCGTCCGTTCCGTCAACTGAGTCTGCATCTGCGGCCCCTGCACCGCCGCCGTTCATCCCCGCCGCCACAAACAGCACCCTCAGCGCCGGCGATATTTATTCGTGTGGTCTGCGCGCCGACGGGACCATCACCTGCTGGGGCAATAACGATGCGGGTCAGTTGGAGGTGCCGGCGGGGAGCTTCGCCGCCGTCAGCGCCGGCTGGGCTCATTCGTGTGGTCTGCGCGCCGACGGGACCATCACCTGCTGGGGCGCTAACGATGCGGGTCAGTTGGAGGAGGTGCCGGCGGGGAGCTTCGTCGCCGTCAGCGCCGGCGGGGCTCATTCGTGTGGTCTGCGCGCCGATGGGAGCATCACCTGCTGGGGCTGGAACGATTACGGTCAGTTGTTGGTGCCGGCGGGGAGCTTCGTCGCCATCGGCGCGGGCGGCCTCCATTCGTGCGCGCTGCGCACCGACGCCACCATCGTCTGCTGGGGATCGAACCACGACCTCTCCGGGAACTACAGCGGGCAGGCCGACGCGCCGATCCTCTAATACACCGCGATCGCAGTCGACTGAACTTCGCTGTCGACTCTTGTTGGCAACTCGCCCGCCAGCGCAGACAATCGCTTCAACGAGAACTCATAACTCCTGGTCAGAGCCTATCCGAGCATCCTCTTGGCCCTGATTGTTGGCGCTTCGGAAATTAGCGGGGAGTGACGGTGGCGAGGAGCGCCCAGTTGGGTTTGCCGGCGTAGAGCAGCGCCCGGATGCGGTAGTGGGCGAAGCGGCGGAATCCGTAGGCGGCGCGTTTGACGCAGGTTGTTGATCGTTATCTGGAGGGCTGGACGCTGTGGTGGTTCGGAGCTTGGGTTTCATGTGGGAGACATGTCGCTGACGGGGCGGGGATGCGGTTGTGGCGCTGGTGGCCGAGGTGCTGGGTGAGGTGTTCTCGGAGTTGGTGGTTGTCGGCTTTGAGTCTGGTGATCTCGTCGAGGGCGGTCTCGAGGCGTTGTCGCAGCGATTCGGCTGATCCTCGTTGAGGTGATGGAACGGGGACAGCCTGGGCTGTGGCAACTCCGCGGAGCCGGTCGATGTCGGCTCGCAGGTCGGGCTGGCGGTAGAGCCAGGACCGGGACACGCCTGCTGTGCGGGCGACGTGTGCGAACGTGATCGGTTGCGCGGCGGCGTGGAGGCGCTGTAGCGCTTCGGTGGCGCGTTGGCGGGTCTGGTCGGCGCGTTGGCGGGCGGCAGCGGTGAGGGCGGCGGTCACGGGTTGGTGTCTCCTATGTCTTCGAGCGCGGCGATGAGCCGGTCGAGGTTGTCGTGGACTTGGCGGTGGTTGTCGGCGAGGCGGAACCGGCCGTCGGCTTCGGCGGTGGCGACGAGCTGGCGGGTCTGGTCGCGTTGGCGGCGGTGGATGTCGACGAACGCCGGGGTCGTCTGGAAGTCGGGGCAGGTGAGGCAGGCGTTGGGGTGGGGGCAGTGCTGTTGTGGTGGGCGTCCGCAGTAGCCGTTGGGCAGGCTGGCTTGGACGCGGGCCATGTTGTGCTTGGTCCATTCGGCTTCGGCGGTGAGCGCGCCGGGGTCGTAGGTGATGTGTTCTCCGGCGAGGTTGACCCGCTGCTGGCAGTAGTCGTCGAAAGCTGCGCGGACGGTGGTGTCATGGAGCGCGGCGTAGCGGGCGGGCATCTGGGGGCTGGCGTGGCCGAGGAGCCGCCCGATGACGTGTTGGGGGACGCCTGTGTTGATCAGCCGGGTGCCGAGGGTGTGGCGGAACTGGTGGGCGGTGACCCGCACGGGCCGGCCGGTGTCGTCGCGCGGGTCGATGTCGTGTTGCCAGCGGGCCAGACGCCCCCGCAGCGTGGCGTAGCTGAAGGGTCGGGTCGCGTCGGGGTTGGAGTGCGGGGCGGGGAACAGCACCGGCACGGCGTCGGGCCACCGGTCGAGCAGGTGGGTCTGTTGGGTTCGGATGGCTTCGGCGGCGGCGGCGCTGAGGGGCACGAGCTGCTCGGCGGCCATCTTGGTGTTGAAGTAGCGAAGGCAGGGCCATCCGGCGCTGTCTTCGATGATCGGGTTGAACGGCAGCGAGCAGGCGTCGTTGGCCCGCAGGCCGGTCTCCATGATCACGATGACCAGCGCCCGGGTCGTGGCGTCGGGCAGCATTGCGAGGCGTTCGGGGTCTTCGAGTTGTGCCATGACGAACTCGGGGATGAACCGGGGGAGGGGCCGGGGTCGCCTCGGCAGGTCGTCGTGATAGATCGCGGCGGTCGCGGGCAGTCGGGGCAGCCAGCGGTGGCGCCGGCAGGCGTCGAGAAAGACCCGCAGGCACGTGATGTAGGTGCTGGAGGTGTGAGCAGCGAGATGTGAGGCGGCGACCCACACCAGGTAGGACTCCAGCGCGTCGCGGGTGACGACGGCCTCGTCGGGGGCCCGGGGATCGCGTCGGGTG
>JAPONU010000082.1 GCA_026713745.1 bacterium | reverse complement strand
CTGCTGCCGGATGCCGCTCCCGAGGGGTCGCCGGTGGCTGTGAAGATCGTCTCCTGGAACATGAACCATTCGCTGGAGCCGTGGCAGGAGTTGCCCGGCATGGACGCGGACATCGCTCTGTTGCAGGAGGCCTGCCGGCCGCCGGCGGAAGTGGCGAGGCGGATCGAGGTGGACGCCGAACCGTGGCGCACCCCCGGGAGGGACTTCATGATGCTGTGGCGGGCGGCGGTCGTCGGACTGTCGGATCGGGTCGAGCTGGAGTGGATCGAGGCGGAATCGCTCGAGAGGGCGGCCCCCTGGGAACTCGCCGTCAGCTGCCCTGGCACGCTCGCTGCAGCGTCGGTGACCGTGCCGGGCGTGGAGCGTTTCGTCGTCGTGTCGATGTGGTCCGTCCGGACGCAGCCGCACCCCTCCACCTGCAGCAGCTGGATGGTCTCCGATGCCTCGGCCCACCGGCTGCTCTCCGACTTGTCCGCCCTGATCGGCCAGGAGCGGGGTCACCGCATCGTCGTCGCCGGGGATCTGAGCGTGCTCCGCGGGTACGGCGAGGGCGGCAGCGAGTACTGGGCGGCGCGCTACGAGACGGTGTTCTCCCGGATGGAGGCGCTGGGGCTGCCGTTCGTCGGCCCCCAGGAACCCAACGGTCGGCAGGCCGACCCGTGGCCCGACGAGTTGCCGGAGGGCAGCCGCAACGTGCCGACGTACCACCCGCCCATGCGTGGCCCGGTGACGGCGACGCGCCAGTTGGACTATGTGTTCGCCTCGCGGGACATGGCCGATTCGGTGCAGGTGCGTGCAATCAACGAGCCCGAGGACTGGGGTCCCAGCGACCACTGCCGCCTCGAGATCGAGGTCTCGTAGCGAGGAGGCGATGTAGGTGGCGGATTGGCGTCAACGAGCTTCAACCGCCCCTCCGCAGGGGCTCCGGATCACCGGGTTGCGCGCCGCCGACCGAGAGGTCGGTGAGGGGCGCCGACGCTGTTCGGAGAATCACCGGAAGAATTGCACGACATGCGCTCGGAGTTCGGCCAGCGGCTGGACAGTCCGGAGCTCCGCAGGAACTGAGAGCCCCGGGCGATTCGGGCCGGCTTGCTCGTGGCGGGCCGCCGGTCTCGATCCTTGTCCGGGGATCAGTGTGAGCCTGCCGGCTACAGGAAGAACTGAAGCCACACCGCGGCGCCGAACCGGCACCCTCTCGACCGGCCCGACGCTTGGTGCAGGCTTGCCGTTGCCGCCGCCAACCACTTGGACAGGCGGGCTGCCCCGGAGAATCAGGGGATCGAAGCGACGTAGAGTCCGAAACGGTGTTGACGGCTGAACCAGCCCCGGGCGGGAAGAGCACGCCTGCCGGAGGCCCGGTGCGGGCGGATCGTCCGGTTCGGGGTGGCAGCGCGCCGGTGCTCTCCGACGGTTCGCCCGATGGCCGGCTGCTCCCGCAGTTGCTCGACCGGCTGAGCGACAGGGCCCTCGACCGCATCGACATGGCGGTGTCGTTCGTCATGAAGAGCAGCCTTGCCCGCATCCTTCGGACCTGACGACGGCCTACGAGGAGACCTGGCAGGAGTGGAGCGACTCGGGCGATGAGAGCCTGTGGAATGCAGCCGCGGGTGACGGGATCACCTGATGCGCCGTGGCGAGATCGGATCGTTGCGCGGCGAAACTTCTACCGCGGTGCTTGTGACTGCGCGCTCGTCGTGTCGAACGACTCGGACCTTCGCCCCGCGAGAGAAGTCGCTGTCGGAGACGGGCATCACGGCGGTGTGTTCAGCCCGATGAGGACGGTCTCGCGTGACTTGGAGAGGGTCGCGTCGTGGGCGAAGCCGATTCGCGCCGAGCTCTTGGCGCAGTGCCAGATGCCCGACGAGATCCGGGTCCCGGGGTCGTCTCGCACGTTGCGCCGACCGGCGCTGTGGAAATGACCCCGGGACCCTCCGCGGAGGGGCCCCGGGTCCTGAGCGGCGAAGCGCTCAGGATGTTATGCCCTGAGCATATTCGCAGCGTGAGACAGTCCCGAGCGCTGGCGTCCAATCGGCACCATCTCAGCCGCCCCGACGCTCGGTGAAGGATTGCCATCAGCACCTTGACCCACTCGTGCTCGTACGGTGGGGACATGAGTCGCCGACCTTGGCCCGCTGACCTGCTCTGCGGGCCGCGCGTCGTGCTACGCCGACAATAGGCCAACCATAGGAGAGCCCGATGCAGGACACGCCATCGGCAACCGCCGGCCCCGTGTGGGCCAATCAGGCGGTCTTCGAGGAGGAGCACGAGCAGAGACTGCTCGAAACCGATCATGGGCGGGTCGCCCTCATGAGCGACGGGGAACTCGTTGAGGTATTCGACGACACGTCGTCGGCGACGCACGCCGGTTATGCGCGGTTCGGGATGGGGGGCTTCTCGACGCACCCCATCGGTCACCCCCCCGTGCGGATCGGGTCGATACTCGGCAGATCCCTCGCTGAGGCATGATCCACCGGCCAAGAGCCGGCCGCATCCTTCGCCCCATCGTCACAGCGCAACTCTCGGGAACGTTCCGCGGCCCGGCGGAGCCTTCACAGGAGTTCGAGGCGCTTGTCGATACCGGTGCTGAGGGATCGCTGATATGGCGTCCGGTTCTTGATCGGTTCGGTCTGATCCCGTCGGGGAGGGGCACTCTCACCGGGGTTGATGGGGTCGAGCAGGTCGTTCCGACAGCGCAGATGCGCATCGGTGTGCCCCCGTTCGGCTCCGAGGAGGTAACGGTGGTGGTCGTCGACTGGCGACCGTCCGGATGCGACGTCATCGTCGGGATGGACTACCTCGTCCGGATCGACTTCGCCGTCCGGCAGGGAACCTTCGGACCGATCTGAGTCGGCCGCGGCCGGTGCCCTGTCGTGGCGAGGTCGCCAGCCGCCGAGCGGTGTCGCGACCGCCCACGGTGTCAGGGTCCGAGGTGCCGGTCGAAGAGGAACGGGACCCAGAAGAGGGCGGAGATCCAGAATCCGATAACGAGGGTGCACATGATGCATTCGACGGTGGCCCGCTCCGGGAGCATGTCGTAGACGCGAACACGCCAAGGTAGGCGTGGCGGCGGGGGGAGGGTGATGGGTCCACACCTCGTGCCATCACCGGTCTCGACGGTACAGCGATAAGCGAGGGTGCCGGGAGCGACCGAATCCCAAGCGACGCGTTCGGGGCCGTGGACGGAGCAACTGACTCCGCGGGGGGAATAGCAATTGACTGCGGGCATGACGATCCTTCATCGGTTGCGGGCCTCTGCGGTTGTCCAAGAACCTACGAAGGGGGTGCGACAGTCCCGGCCGCAGCGCCTCACCGGCGTCCTCTCAGCCAGCCCGACGCTCGGTGCAGGCTCGCCGTTGCTGCCAGCGTCTTGCGCAGTCGGGCTGCCCCGGAGAATCAGGGGACCGAGGCGACGTAGAGTCCGAAACGGTGTTGACGGCTGAACCGTCCCCGGGCGAGGAGAGCACGCCTGCCGGAGGCCCGGTGCAGGCGGATCGTCCGGTTCGGAGTGACGTGATCCCCGTCCTGTTCGACGGTTCGCCCGATGGCCGGCTGCTGCCGCAGTTGCTCGACCGGCTGAGCGACAGGGCGCTCGACCGCATCGACATGGCGGTGTCGTTCGTCATGAAGAGCGGCCTTGCCCGCGTCCTGGGGCCCTTGGAGGACGCGCTGGACCGGGGAGCGCACGTCCGCATCCTCACGACCGACTACCTGGCGATCACCGATCCCGACGCCCTGACGCAACTGGCGGACGTGGCCTCGGGTCCCGACCGGCGATTGGAGGTGCGCCTGTTCAGCGGCGGGTCGGTTGCGTTCCACCCGAAGGCGTACATCTTCTGGTCGAGCGCCGGCGGGACGGCCGCCGGCTACGTGGGGAGTTCGAATCTCAGCGCCTCGGGCATCGACGGGGGTGTGGAGTGGAACCTGGGCACCGAAATATCGCCACCTTGACCCACTCGTGCTCGTACGGTGGGCGACATGGGAGGATTCTCGACGCACCCCATCGGTGACCCCCCCCGTGCGGATCGGGTCGATACTCGCCAGATCCCTGGCCCAGGCATGATCCACCGGCCAAGAGCCGGCCGCATCCCTCGCCCCATCGTCACAGCGCATCCGAGGAGGCAACAGTCATCGTCGTCGACTGGCGACCGTTCGGGTGCGACGTCATCGTCGGGATGGACTACCTCGTCCGGATCGACTTCGCGGTTCGGCAGGGAACCTTCGGCCCGATCTGAGTCGGCCGCGGCTGGCTGTGCAGGCCTGAGGGTCGCCGACCGGCCTGCGCTGCGGGTGGACTGCCAGGCAGGCTCCTAGGATTGTCGGGAGAAGCCTGGAGGTGGCATGGTTCGTCCCACCCGAGTTGAACCCCGAGACGGCTACCGGATCTGGCTCCGGTACTCCGACGGCACGGCCGGAGAGCTTGATCTGTCGTATCTGGCGGGGCGCGGCGTCTTCAAGGTGTGGAACGAGACCGGCCGTTTCGAGACCGTGCATATCGGTCCGGCCGGATCGATCGCCTGGGACGAGGACGTCGAATTGTGCCCGGACGCCCTCTACATGCGACTCACCGGCAGGTCTCTCGCGGAACTGGCACCGGCGCATCGTGCCTGAAGAGGTCGATGCCTGAGATCTGCCGGTTCTACGGGATCATCATCCGGATGTATTTCGACGATCATGTACCGGCACACTTCCATGCCCTGTACGGCGATGATGAGGCTCTGGTCGGGATCGAGAATCTTGCCGTGCTGCAGGGGCGTCTTCCCGCTCGCGCACAAGGGCTCGTGATCGAATGGGCTTCGCTGCATCAGGCGGAGCTACGGGACGCATGGGAGCGAGCCAAACGCTTGGAGCCCCCCGGCAAGATCGCACCCCTCGGCTAAGTGCCACGATCGAGCAAGTCCACGGCGCCCAAGGCGACGTAGAGTCCGAAGCCGTGTCGGCGGCTGAACCGTCCCGGGGCGAGGAGAGCACGCGTGCCGGAGAGTCGGTACAGGCGGTTCGTCCGGTTCGGGGTGGCGGCGCGCCGGTGCTCTTCGACGGTCCGGAGGATGGGGCTGCTGCCGCAGCTGCTCGACCGGCTGAGCGACAGGGCTCTCGACCGCATCGACATGGCGGTGTCGTTCGTCATGAAGAGCGGCCTTGCCCGCATCCTGGGGCCCTTGGAGGACGCGCTGGACCGGGGAGCACACGTCCGCATCCTCACGACCGACTACCTGGCGATCACCGATCTCGACGCCTTGGCGCAACTGGCGGACCTGGCCAGCGATCCCGACCGGCGATTGGAGGTGCGCCTTGGTCGGCGGGGTGCGGGCCGGCGGTTGGCTGCTCGGATCGGCGTTGCGGTTTTGCTCAGTCAGTGCGGCGCCGGCCGCGGGAGGCCCGGTAGTCATCGACCCAGATGCGGGAACTGCGCCACTGACCGTCGGCGCCTCTGTGGGCCTGGAGGCGGCCGCGCTGCGCGGCGGCCTGTAGCGCCGTGACCGAGAGGTCCGCTGAGGCGAGGGCGCGCAGGGGCACGAGTCGTGCGGGTCCGGCGACGGCGGGTAGCACGAACCGGTAGAGGCTGCCGAGGATGGCTCGGGCGATGACCTCGCCGAGCGGTCCGGGCTCGCCGGCGTCGGCGGATCGCAGCGCCCGCAGGTAGCGGTCCCTGTCCCGCTTGTAGATCACGACGGGCGGGAAGCCGAGGCGAACCAGGATGAGGTTCAGCAGGAGACGCCCGGTGCGGCCGTTGCCGTCGAGGAACGGGTGGATCTGCTCGAAGCGGCAGTGCGCGACGGCGAGGTCGTCGCACAGCGTGGGGGCGTCGGCGCCGAGCGAGTTGACGAGGTCGATCCAGCCGGTCATCTCCGCAGGGATCAGCGGCCAGGAGACGGGCGTCATCCCGCCGGGAAAGGGTCGTATCTCGTGTTCCCGGAAGCTTCCGGGCGCCTCGGAGGGCCGGGCATCGGGGTGGGGCGCAATCTCCCAGACCGGCGCCATGGCGGCGTGGTGAACATGGCGCACCTCGGAGATGGTGAGGATCGTCCCCGGGGTCGTCAATCCTGTCGGGCTGACGGCCTGCTCGTACACCCACTCGGCGGCGTTGGCGTACCCGCGGACCTCGAGGTACTCGCTCAGTTCCTTGTTGCCGACGGCTTTGCCGTCGTTGAGCAGGCGCTCCACCTGTTTGAGCACGAGTGTGTTGCCCTCGATGGCGGTCGAGTGGTGGGCCTCCTCGTACCAGATGTCGCGCCACAGGCCGGCCGCCTCCACCGGACTGGGCAGGCCACCGAGACGGTTCTCCAACTCGCCAACCTGGACGCGCACGCGGTGGTAGATCTCCTCCCGGCGGGGCCTCCCGCGGCGTGGCGACGTCGGCGATTCCGGTCTCGTCCCCATCACAGGCAAGCGTAACCCCAGGGCCGGCGATCTTGTCGACTTTGAGAGAGACTAAATCAACAGCGACAAGCTAGTGACAGGTCGTTTCGTAGCGAGCCTTCGGCAGTGGCCAGAGAGGTCGACGCCAGTGTTCTGAGCAGGGCATGTATCCAATGATCGACGAATCTGGGATCTGTCGTCTCCCGTGGCGACTTGTCGAGTTAGCGGCTATCACAACTCAACACGACACGACCACGCCACTCCAAGGGACCCTGAAGCTCGGCTCGCCGCGGTCACCGTGGCGAGATCGGATCGTTGCGCGGCGAAACGCTCAGCGCTACAGTCCTGTTCACACCCACCCGGCCCTTCAGGGGCCGGGTCTTCTCTTACCAGTCGGCGGGCTTCGCGAGCGACAACGACTCGGACCTTCGCCCCGCGATAGAACTCGCTGTAGAGGTTCATCCGGATTTGCGGCCACGCGACCCGTCTCGCCGAGCACCTTCTCAAGGCGCTCGTGGATTGTCTCCGGGGCTCACACCCCCGCACGCATTCGGTGGCGGCCCTGCTCGGCTCCCTGCCGGGCAGCGCTCGGCCGGTGATCGAGAGGACCGTGCGGGCGACGTTCCCCGACCCGCGGAACCAGGGCGAACGTCACCCCACGATGTGGGACGGTTTGACTCGAAGGCGCAGGCCGAACTGGTGCGTTCAGTGGCGACGGAGAGGATTGGTCCGCAGGTCGGCATCGTGCCGAGCGCGCTCATGCTGTCACTCGACGAGGCGCTCCGGATCCACTTGGCGCTCTGAACTCTGGCCGGCGGTCGGCGGATTGCCCTAGCCGCGGGGAGACCGCCGAGCGGTTTCGCGTCCGCCCACGGTGTCAGGGTCCGAGGTGCCGGTCAGAAGAGGAACCGGACCCAGATGAGTGCGCTGATCCAGAACCCGATGACGAGGGTGTACATGATGCATTCGACGGTGGCCCGCTCCGGGAGCCTGTCGTAGATGCGGATGTGCCACGGCAGGCGCGGCGGCGGAACGCGTGGCGGCGAAGGAAGGGCGATGCGTCCACATGTCGTGCCGCCTCCGGTGGCCGCTGCACAGCGATAGTGCGCGCGTTGCGGGTCGCGGATGACGTGTTCTGTTCCGTGGATATCGCAGCTGCGTGCGGACATGACACTCCTCCGTAGCTTGCGGGCAGGTCCGGTTGCCCAAGAACCTACGAAGGGGGTGTGACACACTCCCGGCCGCGGCCCCCGACCGGCACCCCCACGGAGGCACCGTTCAGTAGCCCCACGGCTGTCGCGCCAGGACCACACCTACGACCGAGATCGCGCCCCAGTCCTCGCAGAGGCGTCTGGCGACGGCGTTGAGTTGGAGGCCGGTCGTGCAGATGTCGTCGTAGAGGATGATGCGCTTCCCGGCGATGCGTTCGGAATGCTGTAGCCGGAGGGCGGAGGCGTGCTCGGCCGCCGCACCTCTCTTCACGTCGAAGTTCTGGCCGGCTGACTGAGCCGTCTCCTCGGGCAGGGCGACTGGATCGACAGCAGGGTCTCGCCGGTGCAGGCCACACAGACGTGCCAAGGGCCGTGCTGCGCGTACGGGCAGCACGGGCAGTCTGGGAAGTCGGACCGGTCGAGCGGCTTCGCCATCGACGTGGGCTAGAGGGCGAACGGTTCGAGGTGCAGTTCCTTGCTGGCCGCCAGCAGCCGTTCGGCGTCCACGAGTTGACGGGCGAGGTCGTCGAAGTGCCCGACCGAGGAGGCTCGGCCACGCTCGAGCATCTTCCTGGCCCACTCCTGGGCGGTGGCCAGGGATTCGACGAGGAAGACCTGCTTGCCGTGCTCGTAGGCCGGCCGAGCCTGCATCCGTGCGCCGGAGCGCTGCGAGGCCTTGATCACGACGGTTCCCTGCGAGATGCCCGAGGAGACCTCGTTGCGCTTGGGGAACGACCATGCGGTGGGCTTCGCCGTCGGGAAGAACTGGGAAACGACCACCCCACCCGTGTCGATGATCTCCCCGACGAGGTCGGTGTTCTCTGCGGGGTACACCCGGGTGATCCCCGTGCCGAACACGGCGAGCGTTCGACCACCGGCATCGAGCGCCGCCCTGTGCGCAGCAGTGTCGATCCCGCGGGCCAGCCCCGAGACGATGGACACGCCGTGCTCGGCGAGCTTGCGCGCCTCTCAGCGCCTCCGGCGACCGTTCTTGCCGGCGCTACTCGTCGGAACGCGCGGGAACGTAGTGAAAGCTGCGCCCGGCCCTGTTGGGGCGGCTCGGTGCTAGCAGTCCCTCGTCGGACAGTGCCGCAAGGAGCTTGCCGGTGTAGGGCACGGAGAGCCCGAGTAGGTCTGCCGCTTCGGTTGAGGAGATCCGATCTCGGGCTTCGGCGAAGCTGAGGATGCGGCTCCTGTGGCCCTCGACGGTGCCGGACCGGTCGAGGCGGTGCGTCAGCCGCGCTCGAGGGGGATCGGCCAAGCGGTACGCAACGGGGAGTTCGTTCGGTCCTCCCTCGACCCGGGTCAACAGGAAGTGCCCTCGAACCGTGGCCCGGGCGATCCGTTCGAATGCGGCCTCGGTCTCCGGCAGCGAACGGTGCAGAACAGGAGCGGCCGTCGGCGCATCGATCCAACCGTGGCGGCTCAGATGCTCCAGAACGAGGAGCGCGTCGATGTCGACTCTCATGGCGGCTGGCTCGATGTCGGCGATGAGGCCAGTGATCTCCTCGTCGGGGTCGCCCCCGGCGAGTACGACACGCACGTACGGTCCATCGATCTCGGTGATGTCCGGCGGTGGCCGCCCCTGGGAGATCATGTCGACGACCATGCGGTCCACGCCGATTCCCTCCCGCTCGGCCAGGTTCAGCGCCGCCATGGTCTCGGCGAGGCTGCGATGGCGGGGTACGGCCGGATGCGTGATGATGTTGCCGGGGTTGACGCCGCCGACGAATCCGCCCGGCGAGGTGACCGACAGGGTGTCGCCGATGTGCTCGACTGTGGTCGGGTGCGGCGAGTGCCAGTCCCGGTGGACGATTCCGTTGACGACCGCCTCGCGCAGAGCCCGGGGCGGGATGGCCCGAAGTTGGCGGTGGGCAAAGCCCGCGGAGACGTGGACCAGGCGGTTCGCCGCCGCGGCGGCGCGCTCCACCTCGGCGACCTGCTCCAGCAGTGGAGCGGCACTCCGTGTGCGATTGGTGCTGTCGCCGCCCGGCACGGTGCGGCGGATGTAGTCGATTCCCACCCACGGGGTCTCGACGAGTAGCAGCGATCCGGCGTTGGTGAGTCGGCCGTCGCCGCCGGTGAGATTCAGGCGGCGGGGAAGGTCGGCTTCGGGAGCAACGGCCAAGTCCCGATTGGCACCCTCGTCGGCCTCGGACAAGTAGCGACGGGCGATCCGCGTCGCTACCGGGCTGACGTCCTCGATCGTATGGCCGGAGGGTTGCGCCGACCAGTCGACACCTGTCCGGTGAAGGCGCCCCGTGTGCCACGTGGTCGGATCGATGTCGACGCAGCTGTCCCCGACGCGCCATCGCAGCCGTCCGTTGTAGCGGATCGGCTCCATCGCCTCGGCCGTGGTCACTACGAGCAGCCGGCATCCGTCGAGTTCCCCGGCGCGAACCGAGACGGTGAGCTTCTGCTGGGTCAACTGCCAGATGCGATGGCGGAGCCACTCGGTGTCAAGCCGGGTGCCGATGCGGGTGCCATCGTCGGCGATTCCGAGGATGAGCGCGCCACCGCCGGGAGTGTTGGCCATGCACGCCATCTCACCGGCTAGATGATGGGCGGCCTCGTCATTCGTGGTGCCTCCCGGGAGGATCCGACGACCGCCCTGTCGTCGCCCCGGTTCCTCCTTCACGTCCACCTGCGTGGTCTCGATCAGGTGCGGTGGTTCGCCCCGGGACAGCTGCGCGAGCACCTGCTCGATCTGCTGTTCCAACGGGTCCGGACCGAGGAATTGGAACGTCACTGCCGCCTCCGGAGTTATACTTTCTTGCAACAAAGTATAACTACTCGCAGATCACCCCCCGGTTGTTCGGGTTTCGAGTTCCCCTCGAATCGCCTGAAAGCCGACCTTACGGGGATGGCTGCACATGGCTCGCTGCTCGGGGCGGCTCCCCTGTGCCGCGGGTATCGCGAGCCGGACGGCACAGGAACGACGTGTGCGGTGCCGTGAAGCGGGCAGCTGGGCTTGGACATGACACTCCTCGGTGGGTCGCGAGCCGATGCGGTTGCCCCAGAAGCTACGAGGGGGGTGTGACAGTCCCGGCCGCTGCGCCCGACCGGCACCGTCTCGGCCGGCCCGACGCTCGGTGCAGGCTTGCCGTCACCGCCGCCAACCTCTTGCACAGGCGGGCTGGTCCGGAGAATCAGGGGACCGAGGCGGCGTAGAGTCCGAAACCGTGTTGACCGCTGAACCATCCCCGGTCGAGGAGAGCACGCATTCCGGAGGCCCTGTGCAGGCGGATCGTTCGGTTCGGGGTGACGGCGTGCCGGTGCTCTACGACGGTTCGGAGGATGGCCGGCTGTTGCCGCAGTTGCTCGGCCGGCTGAGCGACAGGGCACTCGACCGCATCGACGTGGCGGTGTCGTTCGTCATGAAGAGCGGCCTTGCCCGCATCGTGCGGCCCTTGGAGGACGCGCTGGATCGGGGCGCGCACGTCCGCGTCCTCACGACGGACTACCTGGCGATCACCGATCCCGACGCACTGACGCAACTGGCGGACCTGGCCACCGGTCCCGACCGGCGATTGGAGGTGCGCCTGTTCAGCGGCGGATCGGTTGCGTTCCACCCCAAGGCGTACATCTTCTGGTCGAGCGCCGGCGAGACGGCCGCCGGCTACGTGGGGAGTTCGAACCTCAGCGCCTCGGGCATCGACGGGGGAGTGGAGTGGAACCTGGGCACCGACCGGGTGGAACAACTGGTGGCGGGGTTCGAGTCGCTGTGGACCGACGAGCGTTCCAAGCCTCTGGATCGGGAGATGCTGCGTCGCTATCGCGAGTCGTGGCACAAAGTCTCCGCCGGCGCGGCCACCCCGCCCCCCGGTACGACCGACGATCCGTCCGTCCCGCAACCTCCCGCCGAGTCGAACGACAATGTTCGTCGTCTGTTCGGCGCGCCCGACGAGCCGCCGATGCAGCCGGTCACTCCGTGGTCGATTCAGGCCGAGGCTCTCGCCGCCTTGGAGCGGACGAGAGGCGACGGTTTCGACCGCGCCTTCGTGGTGATGGCAACAGGTTTGGGCAAGACATGGCTGGCGGCGTTCGACAGCGCCCGACCGGAGTTCCGGCGCGTGCTGTTCGTGGCCCACCGGGAGGAGATCCTCCGACAGAGCCGGGACGTGTTCCGCCGGGTGCGACCTGCTGCCGACCTGGGCCTCTTCTTCGGCGATGAGAAGACGGGCGACGCCGAGGCAGTATTCGCCAGCGTGCAGACGCTGCATCGCCACTTGGCCGCCTTCGATCCGGCTGAGTTCGACTACCTCGTGATCGACGAGTTCCACCACGCCACCGCGTCGACGTACCGGCGGGTCCTGCGGCACTTCCAACCGGCCTTCCTGCTGGGGCTGACGGCCACGCCCGATCGGCGCGACGGCGCCGACCTGCTGGCGTTGTGCGGCGACAACCTGGTATTCGACTGCGGTCTGGCCGAAGGCATCCGCCGGGGGGAACTCTCGCCGTTCCGCTATTGGGGCATCGCCGACGTCGCCGACTACGCCCCGATCCCCTGGCGCAGCGGTCGCTTCGATCCCGAGGCGCTGGCCGGCGCCGTCGAGACCCGCCAACGGGCTTCCAGGGCACTCGAAGAGTGGCGGGACAAGGGTCGAGGGCCGACGCTGGCGTTCTGCTCGTCGATCTCGCACGCCAAGTTCATGAAGGAGTGCTTTGCCTCCGAGGGTGTCCGTTCGGCAGCCGTGTACAGCCGTGAAGACTCCGACCCCCGGCACGCATCGATCGCTGATCTGCAAGCGGGAGCGATAGAGGTCCTCTTCGCGGTCGACGTGTTCAACGAAGGTGTGGACATCCCGGAGATCGAGACGGTGCTGATGCTGCGCCCGACCGACTCCCCGGTGGTCTTCCTCCAGCAACTCCGCGCCGGCGGCCTGACGTTCACCGGGACGTTCGGGCGCGATCAGCTGCGCTTCGCCGCCACTCCCGGCCAACCCGGCAACGCGCTCACCGGACTACTCCACGACTGGTTCGGCCCCAACCCCGGCCGCTTCGGCCACACCCACGAGGTGGTCCTCACCCACGACGGCCGGTACTGGGAGGCACGGCCGCGCCGCCCCAAGGGGACACGGATCGGTGTCAGAGCGAGGGCCCGTGACAGATGAGACCGTCTTCCCAATGCTGGGAAGCACGAGTGAACGCAACGGCGAACGCGAGTTCGAAATCTCTGAACCCTTCGGACTGATACGGCTTGTCGAAGGGGTAGCGCCTGAACCCAATGTCCTGATCCGGGCCCATCCGGCGGAACTGGCCGACGATCTCCCGGAAGTCTGGGTCGGTGGCGAGGAGGTGGTTCCTTATGCCGTCGTCTTCAATGAACTGCGACGGCAGCACCCAGACGTGATCCTCTCCATCTGGATCAACAAGGCGAACCTCCCACACGTACCACTGTTCGCTGCCCGTGGCGTCGGGGAGTGAGTCCTGCTCTTGGTTCTGGGTCCTGAAACCGGGAGGAATCCTCTCTGTCACGGACCCGCTCGCCCAGCGGTGGGCCGACTCTGCTCCCACTGCTTAGCGGCTTCGCGCGTAGTCCTGCGCCCGACCTGACGGATACTCCCGTCCCCGTACTCGCGGCGCAGTTCTTTCTCACGACGGTCCAAGTCGTTCGTAATGCCGCTGTGCTTTATTCGCTTGTTGGGGCCAACGAACTGGTATTTGTAGGTATCGCGCTCACCGGACATTCACTTGCTCCTCTCCGTCGTCAGGTCGACCGGATCCTGGCGAGCGGCGCCCGACGGGGACACATCACCTGCGTGCCGCGCGACGGGGCTGCCTCGGACGCCATCGCGCTGGCCCAACCCTAGCGTTCACGGCGGAACGCTCGCAACGGCGCGGATCGTGATTCCCGGCGCCGAAAGCCGGCTCGCGACGTTCATCCGCGCGAACCTTGCAGAAGCGGACGATTCCGCAGACTCTCAGATGCCCTCGCACCCGCCCCATCAACTGCGTAGAGCCGGAATCCTGTGGCACCGGACGGGCCCGTTCCGTCGGTGGGCCTGCTCTCCGCCGGCAATCCCGGCGGCGAGGTCCGCCGGTGGGCCGATGTCATCAAACCGCAAGGCCGAGATCGACGCTTGCACAGTCGGGCTGTTCCGGAGAATCAGGGGACCAAGGCGACGTAGAGTCCGAAACTGCGTCTACGGCTGAACCGTCCCTGGACGATGAGACCTTGTGGGACGCTGCCGCGGGTGACGGGATCGCCTGATGCGCCGTGGCGAGATCGGATCGTTGCGCGGCGAAGCGCCCAGCGCTACAGTCCTGTTCACACTCACCCGGCCCTTCAGGGGCCGGGTCTTCTTTTACCAGTCGGCGGGCTTCGCGAATTGCTTGACTGGGTCCGGTAGCTGGCAGCCCGTGTAGTCTTCCGCGTCCAGTTTGTACCACCAGTGCATGCCGACTCCGTCGTCGCGTTTGCCCGCGAGGTCGCCTGCAAGCCGACCTTGTCCAGGGTTGACTGTTCCGACAGGCACGCGTAGGCGACTCTCTCGGATCGGGAGCCGGAGGTCGCTGTCGTTCGAGATGACGATTGCGGCGTCCACTTGCTCGCCGAGTACGTCCAGCAGGAGCCGCGATGCCACGTTCACGTCCGTGCCCTTCTCCTCGGAACGTTGGTGGGAGACGATGAACACGGCATTCGGGACGTCACCCCATGACGAGTCTCGTATCTTCACGGGCCACCGCGATGTCGTAACGACTGGCTTACCGTCGGAGCCCGCGATGGCCAGAGGTGCCTTCCTGACTTGGCTTATGAATCTGCCCTCGATGAGGGCATCGAAGGATCCATGCGCGCGAAGTGCGGCAACGTACCTGTCTTGATCCCGTCGGCCCTCAGGGTTCGTCCTCCCGTCGATGAAGGCGGTGCAGTAGATGACTCGATCAAGTACGGCGCCGTCGGCATGCCACTCCCGTCGGCGGTCGATGAGTCTCTGACTCAGCTTGCGCAGATCCAGCCATCGCCACCCGGGCTGGTTGCGCCGGCCTTCGGCCACCACGGCACGTCCGCCGTAGTACAGATTGAAGCCATCAACGTAAACGCCTACACGCATCGCGTTCTCACTGTCCGTTCATGCTGAGGAAAGTCTTTTTGGGCCACGACTCCGCTTTCGTGGTGCGCGCGACGCGCACTCGGAGCGCGGCGCGGCGAGCGGTCGATGAGGTTAGCGGCGAGCGATTCTCGGACGACGCGCCTCGGCCGGTCCTGCCGATGGGGTCGCTTCCCTACTAGGACGAGGCGTCCACTTCCCCTTCGCTGCCGGAACCTCACCAGCCCGCGACGACCCAGGGCCTACCGAGCTCTCCGCCGCCTGGCCCTACCGCCTGTAACCGCTTGGTTGCAGGCTTCGTCCACGAGCAACTGCCTCTTGAGGTCCTGGAAGTCTTACTCGGAACGATCGGGCAAGCCCGCTGCGCCCAGGTCGACACAGCCGCCGCCAACCTCGTGCGCAGGCGGGCTGTTCCGGAGAATCAGGGGATCGAGGCGACGTAGAGTCCGAGACTGTGTCGGCGGCTGAACCGTCCCCGGGCGAGGAGAGCACGCGTGCCGGCGGCTCCGTGCAGGCGGATCGTCCGGTTCGGGGTGGCGGCGCGCCGGTGCTCTACGACGGTTCGGGGGATGGCCGGCTGCTGCCGCAGTTGCTCGACCGGCTGAGCGACAGGGCCCTCGACCGCGTCGACATGGCGGTGTCGTTCGTCATGAAGAGCGGCCTTGCCCGCATCCTGGGGCCCTTGGAGGACGCGCTGGATCGGGGCGCGCACGTCCGCGTCCTCACGACGGACTACCTGGCGATCACCGATCCCGACGCACTGACGCTACTGGCGGACCTGGCCGAGGACCCCGACCGGCGATTGGAGGTGCGCCTGTTCAGCGGCGGGTCGGTTGCGTTCCACCCCAAGGCGTACATCTTCTGGTCGAGTGCCGGCGGGACGGCCGCCGGCTACGTGGGGAGTTCGAACCTCAGCGCCTCGGGCATCGACGGGGGGGTGGAGTGGAACCTGGGCACCGATCAGGTGGAGGAGCTGGTGGTGCGCTTCGAGTCGCTGTGGACCGACGAGCGTTCCAAGCCTCTGGATCGGGAGATGCTGCGTCGCTATCGCGAGTCGTGGCACAAGGTCTCCGGCGGCGCGGCCACCCCGCCGCCCGGTACGACCGACGATCCGCCCGTCCCGCAACCTCCCGCCGAGTCGGGCGACAATGTTCGTCGTCTGCTCGGCGCGCCCGACGAGCCGCCGGCGCAGCCGGTCACTCCGTGGTCGATCCAGGCCGAGGCTCTCGCCGCCTTGGAGCGGACGAGAGGGGACGGCTTCGACCGGGCCTTCGTGGTGATGGCAACAGGCTTGGGCAAGACTTGGCTGGCGGCGTTCGACAGCGCCCGCCCGGAGTTCCGGCGCGTGCTGTTCGTGGCGCACCGGGAGGAGATCCTCCGACAGAGCCGGGACGTGTTCCGCCAGGTGCGACCTGCTGCCGACCTGGGCCTCTTCTTCGGCGACGAGAAAGCGGGCGACGCCGAGGCGGTATTCGCCAGCGTGCAGACACTGGAAGGGCACTTGGCAGCGTTCGATCCGGCCGAGTTCGACTACCTCGTGATCGACGAGTTCCACCACGCCACCGCACCGACGTACCGGCGGGTCTTGCGGCACTTCCGACCGGCCTTCCTGCTGGGGCTGACGGCCACGCCCGATCGGCGCGACGGCGCCGACCTGCTGGCGCTCTGCGGCGACAACCTGGTATTCGACTGCGGTCTGGCCGAAGGCATCCGCCGGGGGGAACTCTCGCCGTTCCGCTACTGGGGCGTCGCCGACGTCACTGACTACGCTCCGATCCCCTGGCGCGGCGGTCGCTTCGATCTCGAGGCGCTGGCCGGCGCCGTCGAGACCCGCCAACGGGCTTCCAGGTCGCTCGAAGAGTGGCGGGACAAGGGTCGAGGGCCGACGCTGGCGTTCTGCTCGTCGATCTCGCACGCCAGGTTCATGAAGGAGTTCTTCGCCTCCGAGGGTGTGCCCTCGGCGGCCGTGCACAGCGGCGATGGGTCCGATCCCCGACACCGGTCGGTTGAGGATCTGCAGTCGGGAGCGGTCGAGGTGCTGTTCGCGGTGGATGTCTTCAACGAGGGTGTGGACATCCCCGAGATCGAGACGGTGCTGATGCTGCGCCCGACCGACTCTCCGGTGATCTTCCTGCAGCAACTCGGCCGGGGCCTGCGGAAGACGAAGGGCAAGGCGGCCCTGCGGGTCATCGATTTCGTCGGCAACCACCACAGCTTCCTGAGCAAGCCCCGCACGCTCCTGTCGCTCGGCATCCGTACACCCACCAACGCCGAGGTCGCAGAGGCGCTGCGATCGGGCGATTTCGAGTTGCCACCGGGATGCTCGGTGGACTTCGACCTGGAAGCGATCGAGGTTCTGAGCCTCTTGGCGTCGCCTTTGATGAGTGAAGCGGAGAGGCTCGAGGAGTTCTGCCGAAACTACGAGTCGGAGAACGGCTTCCGGCCCACGGCCGCCCAGGCGTTCTCGTCGGTTGGCTGCCGCGCATCGAGCGAACCTGTGCGCAAGGTCGGCGGCTGGCATCGATACCTCGACGGCCTCGGGCTGTTGGCGCCAGCGGAACGAGCAACGGTCGCGGCGCTGGGCGACGTGTTACGCGGGCTCGAACGCGAGGCTGTCACCAAGGCCTACAAGCTGGTGACGCTTGCCGCGCTGCTGGAGTTGGATGCCCTGCACAAGGGCGCCCCGGTCAGCGAGGTGGCGTCAGTATCTCTGGTACTGACCCGCCGTGATCCCCGTCTCCGGACCGACACCCAGCAGCCACGAGCGGTCTCCGATCTCGACACGGTGACCGCTGACCAGTGGCTGGCCCACTGGAAGAAGAACCCACTGAAGTACCTCACGAACAAGTCGGGCAGCCTGTTCCGGTTGACCGACGGGCGCCTGGAGCCTCGGTTCGCAGTTCCCGACGAGCACATCGAGACGCTCTCGGTGCTGGTGGAGGAGATCGTCGAGTGGCGCCTGCAGATCTACCTGCGCGACCGCAGCGCCGTGGCCGAGATGGTGCTGCAGGTCGGTCTGGACGACGGCGCTCCCGTCGTACTCCTGGATCGGGCGCGGTGTCCCCAACTCCCAGCCGGGCACACCGAGTTCAGGGTGGGCGGCACGCCCCTCACCGGCATCTTCGGCGACCGAGCACTGCGCCACGCGGCCACCCCCGGCCAGCCCGGCAACGCCCTGACCCACCTACTCCATGACTGGTTCGGCCCCAACCCCGGCCGCTTCGGCACAACCCATGAAGTAGCCCTAACCCACAACGGCCAGCACTGGGAGATACGGCCCTGCCAGCAGTCGATTGCCGCCGGCATCCCGAGGCGGCACGCGACCGGCCCGACGGCATAGCCCGGCGGCCGGGGATTCGGCCGGACGCAGCCGAACGGCAAGACGGCACGGTACGGGCCCGATGGCGTGGCGGCCCGCAGCCGGGAGATTCACCCTTGACCTTGCCGGTAGTGCCCACGGTATGCTCGCCTTGTGGTTCTCCTGACCCACCCTGCCGTTGATGGCGGGATCACGGCCGACTCGGCGCCGTGGCGGGAGGCGGTTGCGGTGTTGCGCACCGCGGATGTGCGGGCGGCGTACGTGTTCGGAGAGTCAGCAGGTGGCCCCGAGCCGCGGGACGGCGATCTGGGCCTGGCGGTGATCTTCGACGATCTGGACTACTCGACCCGTGATGAGACTGCGGCGGCACTGCGGGAGGCGGTGGAGACGGCGTGCGGATTCAGGAGCCAGGAGCTGTTCGTCACGGACCGCTACGAGTGGTACGTCCGCACAGAGTTGCTCGCCTCGACCCGCCAGAGCCTGATCCGCAGCGACGCCACGCTGCTGTTCGAGGACGAGCCGACCGGGCCGGTCGGCTGGGACAAGCCCATCGGCCTCGCGGCGACGCGTGAAGCCATGATCGGCGAAGCTCTACGCGTGGCCAATGAGGACGCCATCGAACTCGAGATGCGCCTGTCGCCGTGCCGCTGGGAGATCGACGCGGTCGGCTCCGGCAACGTCGAGGAGTACGAGTACCGGAAGCGTCAGAGGTTCATCCGGATCTGCGGCCACGCGACCCGCCTCGCCGAGCACCTGCTCAAGGCGCTCGTGGATTGTCTCCGGGGCTCGTACCCCCGCACGCATTCCGTGGCGGCCCTGCTCGGCTCCCTGCCGGCCACCGCTAGGCCGGAGATCGAGAGGATCGTGCGGGCGATGTTCCCCGACCCGCGGAACCAGGGCGAACGTCACCCCACCATGTGGGACGATCTCGGAAGCTGGCACGAGGCGTCGCAGCAGGGCGACGGGCACCCGACTCTGTGGGATCGAGCCGACGAGGCGTACACAGCAGACCTCCTGTCACGCGTCCTCAAGCTCGCCGACTACATCGACGCCCATCTGATGAAGGAGCGGTCGGTCCTCCAAGATCCAGACTGCCTAACCATGGCCCGCCGCGTCCGCACATCAGTCGCAGCAGCCGAACTGACACTCCAAGAGTCCGGCCTCGTCGACAACACCCTGGAACGCCAAGTTCGCGCCAGCCGGAAGCAGGGAAGGGCTCGCAACTCCTGACCCCAAGCCGAAGCACGCTCGCCCGCGGCTGACACCCCGATGCAATAGACGATTCGCGCCGCTGAGTCAGGGAGCCGTTGATCCGTGCCCGGCGCCTTCGACAAGACCTCAGATGAGGCTCGGCGCGGGACCCTACGTCCTCGACGGAAGCGGCGCGCTCTCGTACAGTGAGCCGGCGAACTTGAGAACCTTGCTCAGTGCGGTCACACGCAAATCGGGATCGGTGAGGTGCTTCAACACGACCGGGCACCCGGCACCGGCGAAACGGTTACCGGTCTCAATGATCTGTCCCGGGTTGGCCAGTTCCATCGGTCGGTGGGCCAACCCCCCCCAGCGCCCCCCGCCACCACCAACTTCGCCACACTATTAGATTTCACCACGGCAATGCCTCTCTTTCCAGGATCGCGCCGTCAACAACAGGCGCATTATCCCACGTCAGAGAGGCATTCCCGCGGGCGCGCACCCCCACTACCCCCACATCCGTGAACAATCGGGTCTAGTGAATGTGTTGTGCGCGCCTCAGGGCGATCTCGGTAATCGACTGCTTCATGACACGGTCTGGATAGAAGTGGGCCATCCACTCGATGAACGCTCGCCAGAGGTCCTGCTCGGAATAGCCATCCATATCGAGTTCTGAGAGGAACGAGTACGTGTCCTTGAAGGTCAACAGGGCATCGCCCGTCCCAGCTAGAAGGGCGCTCGCTGGTTCGATCTGCTCCAAGCGGTCCCTAACGGCGGCGTCGAATTCCCGCTCGGCGAGTCCTGGGGCCAAGTTCATACCCACGATATCTTCAACAGTCAATCTCTCAGCCGTCGTGAGACCACGAGGGATATTCGTCGAATACAACTCCTGGTAGCGGCGGAATGCTGGCTTCGGCTTGCGACTGCGCGGGAACCAGGTCGCTCGAAGGCGAGTCGTATGGGCTGCCTGACCCAGGTAATCCACCACGGCCCGCAGTTGGTCGGCGAGTTCACGGGTCGCGGGACGCTCGTGGAGTTCTATGTCAGCAAGGGTGGCGGCGACGCCTTGGTCTTCGGCCGTCGTCGCAATAAGGACTTCGATGTTGCTATCGGGAGAATCGCCGAATCCAGAGTATGTCACGTTGGCCGAGCCCGCCAGGCAGTCGGAATCCGCAATGTAGAGCTTCGCGTGCAGATTATCCACAAGGCTCAGGTGAGCATTGCCTCGCTGTTCCAGAAGGTCTAGTGTCTCAATGTCGGAAACGCCCGAGGCAACCTCTTGGGGCAGCCAACGTGTGACACATCGGACCGGTACGGTGGCCGGCACTGCCTCCAGTATCGTGCGCAAGGTACCGACCTTGATGAACGGAGCGATGATCTCGACTGAACTCCGGGCACTGGAGATCAGACCACGGATCCGGTCTCCTGGTGACACGGTGTCCATTGATCAGACTCGATCAGTAGGAGCGATTGCCTGCTCTTCGATGATGAAGAAGTCCTCTGCGTACCTACCCCAATCGTTTCGGAGATCGCGCAATACCCTCTTGCGCTCGTCGGGAAGTTCATCCTCCAGTCTCGCCCACGCATAGAGCAGCAGTCGAAAGGCCGCCGCGCCGTCGGCTAAGCGCTCAACTGCATCATCAGTATTCAAGCTTTCGACGTCGGGGCTAATGATCTCGTAGAAGTCGTTGAACACCGGATGTGAGGCATTGAAGGTGACCTGAATCACGCCGGGTTGCGACTCGACGTCGAAGAAGGCAGCGTTGTTCTGCTGAGCGTGAATCCACCTCACTTTGTTGCCTCGTTCCAGCGTCTCAGTGACATGCCGTCGGGCTTCTTGTTCGCTGATACCGTGCCGCACGAGCGACGTCACTTGGATCCGTCGCTGATCCTCCCGCGATGTGGTGAGTGCAGCGCGATCGGAACTGCCGATCTGCCCATGCGTCGAGCGTCGTTTTATCTCGGCGGTCGCCATGCGGTCGGCATCGTCAGCGGCTGCCTGAGCGTGACGTGGACCTCTCTTCTGCTTGGCTAACTTGGCCTTATTCCGAACCGCGTCACGCGCCTTTTCCACTTGGTGCCGGAGGTCGAAGAGATGAACTCGCGGGTCGCCGTCGAGCGACATTCGCTCACGCACCTCACGGAATGACCCCTCGCCAGGCAGGGATTCACGGTCCCACACGAAGTCGGCAAGACGTTGGAACGTCATTGCTCCTTGCTTGTTGTTGGTTACGCCGAACACGTCATCCAATGCGGGCGGAAAATCCACCTCCACCTTCCACCAACGCTCCACGGGGTCATAGTGGTTGATCCAGCCCTTGTCGATCTCGATCTCTCGGTGAGCCCGGATCAGTGATACCCCTACGTTCGAGGCAGCGTGTTTCCCCCAAGGCGTATGGCCGGCGTCACTACCCGCGTACTGATCGGGCCAAGTGGCCTCGGGATGCTCCGACATCCGAACATGCGGTCGCGCATAACTGGCCCGGATACGCACCGTGTGCTCCATGTCTTCGTGTTGGATCACCACATCGAATGGACTGCCTGCCAACTCCTCAAACATCGGGCCGGGCCCGAAGTCCTCGGGACAGGAGGTCTCGGACATAAGGTAGAGTGGGTCATTGGGCCGCACATAGAGGATGTCGTCGGCATCAACGGTCGGAGCGGTGTCTGTGCCATCAAGTTCCACCGGCACGCATACGATTATTCGCTGCTTTCCGATCTCGTCGTCTCGATCGTCGTCGGGATGTAGCCGGGTGCCGGGCGGTAACAGGAATCGTCGATAGATGCGTCCGATCAGCGCTTCGGCATTCTTGAACGTGGTGGCGGCGCGGGTCCACTGCACACGATCTAGGTCGGTCCAGACGACAAGTGTGCCCGAGTCGCTGAAGCCGTACTGAGAAGCCTTCAAGTAGATGTCGGGTAGTGGCTTCCGGCTGGGTTCGGGGATCTCCCTCTGGCCCGCCTCCACATCGTCGATCCAGAGTCGCGCGTGGCTGGCGTTGGTCACGCCGGCCTGCCAGGACCACACGTCCACCCGCCTCGCCTGCGACATGGAGGAGTTGGGCAGGCCAACCCCGAAGCGTCCGATCCCTCTCCTGGCAAGCCTGGTTCCGTGCCCGTAGCGGAGGCTGCCCCGCAACTCGTCGGGCGTCATGCCGCACCCGTCGTCTAGGACGGCGAGTTCCTTGAGGCGCGACGTCTCCCGCTCGCTGACAAGTTCGCGTCGGCTGACCCCGAAAAGCTCGATCGTTGTGGCGCCGGCTTCGATGGAGTTGTCGATCAATTCGGCGAGAGCGTGCGCGGTCGACTTGTAGCCACTGTCGCGCATGGAGCGGACTGCCATCGCCGTGTTGAAGATCGAGAAGCTGAGTTGCTCAGTGTCAGCCAGATCGGTCAGTGCCATACGTCCTCCCAGTTCTCGAACGCCTCTGCCACATCGCCGAATCCGGGGAGCGCCGGGTCAACAACGGTGACGATTTCGCAGCTCTCGGTGCCGCCTGCCTTCGGACCGCGAATCGCTCGACCCACCATCTGGCTGTACAGCACCAGGGACTTCGTCGGCCGGGCGATCAGCACGGCACTTGCCTGCGGCGCGTCGAATCCGGTCGTTAGCACTCCGTAGTTGATGAGAACCCGTGGCTCGGGATCTCGGGACTTGAAGTCTGAGATCTTCCGCTTCCGTTCCTGAGCGGGTGTGGTGGCTGTCACGGCAGCAGCGCGAAGGCCACGAAGCAGCAGGAGGGCTGTCAGAATTCGTGCCTGGGCGACGGAGGCTGCGAACACCAACACCCGTCTGTGCCCCGCGTCCTCGAGTTCCGTCAGGGCTTCCACGACCGCTGTCACGTATCGCGCGTCCTCCGACAGGCCCGCTAGAACCTCTTCAGGCAGCGACCCCGTAGCCGCAAGTGTGCGGGTGTCGTCCGGATGGATGCCAGGCTCGGTGAAGAGGGTCCTGAAGGTGGGGCGGGCAAGGTAGCCGTGGGTGATCAGGTACTCGATTGGGTTCTCCGCCGGTACCTCGATCCCGACCTTGTTGTAGCCGTAGAACTCTGCCAACTTGCCGTCGGCGTCAATATCCGCCCAGGTGCGTCCAGGTGTGGCCGTCAGCCCCAGCAGAGCGCAGCGATAGTCGATAGTGAGGTTCTCGGTTATCTCCCGATAGGTCGGGGCGATGCTCTGGTGGGCCTCGTCGAAGACCACCAGCCGGACGTGCCGCGCCAAGCGGAGCGCCCAGTCCCGGTCGATCGAGGACATGGCCGACCAACCCTTCGACAGGCCTACGGCCAAGAACCCGTCGCGGATCTCGTCTGTGTCGGGCGTGCGATCGCCCCACATCCTGCAGACGTGAACCCGCCGATTGCCGAGGTGGTGCCAAGCGTCCTCGAACGCGCCAACGGCCTGATCCAGCAGTTCCCGACCCGAGGCGAGCCACACCGCCACCGACGGCTCGTTGGCTCGCAGCGACTCGGCCACCACATGCATGGCGGTACGGGTCTTGCCGACACCGGTGGGAAGGTGCAGCACGGCGCGTCGGAGGTCATGCAGGAGCAGGGGCATGAGGCGCTGAACCGCGCTGCGCTGATGATCGAACAAGCCGTAGGCAGGCTCTATGTCGCCGATTGCCGCGGGCGGGGGCTCGGCCGCGACCTCGGTGATCAGACCGAAGAAGTCCCGAGCCTCGCCGACCTGAGCAGGAGTCCACCTCGCGGCGGCCGCCAACGGTGCGCCGACCCTCTCTGCCAACTCGGCGTGCTTGACCTCCGGAACGTGTGTCACGACGCGTTGCCGCAGGCCGGGATCGGCCAGCATTTCCCCCAGATCGCAGGCCAAGGGCGCCACCTGTCGCAGTTCGCCCGCCGGCACGCGCCCGCCGTTGTGGACGCCGCGGAGAGCGTCAAGCAGTGAGAGGAATTGCGGTTCCATGAGGCCGCGGATGGTGTCCTCGGGGAGGTGAGCGAAATACTGGGTTGTTGTCATCCCCCACCCACTCAGCGCGGGATCGCGACGCGTGCTAGCCGAAGTGCTCACAGCGCACACACCGTGCAGGGGGGTGTGTCGTCGTCGGCGTCGAGGGCGTCGGCTAGGACTTCGATTAGGGGGACGTTGGCGCGGGCTGTGGTGGCCGCTCTGGTGAGGGCGGCTTCGTGGCGTTCGAGGATCTGGTCGCGGCGGGCGCGCAGCTGCAACAGCGTCTCGCCGCCCGACCAGGTGTACTGGCGGCCTCGCATGGCGGAGTCGCCGAAGTCGGCGTCGCCGTCCACGCCGGCGTCCTGCAGGACCTTCTGCTCGATGGCCACGGCCCGCTCGAACAACTCGGGGTGCTGCTCGGAGAGGCCGATCCACTCGGCCTTGCGCTGGTAGAAGCAGAAGTAGCAGCCCGAACGGGTACGCCAACTGTAATAGGCCGGCAGGCCGACGCCGGCGTCGTCGAGGATTCGGAGCACGCCGGCGTGGTCTATGCCGTCCTCGATGAACGGGAACCGTGTGGTGATGTTCGGCTTCGTGGAGATGTAGCCCTTGCGGTTGGACTCGTCGGCGCGGATCGCCACGTAGGAGACGGCCGGTTCGTCGCCGATCCAGGCCTCGATGGGCTTGATCTTCATGTTCTTCGTGCACCAGCGCATCTGCGGCGACGGCAGGGCACCCCGGAACACCTCGAACCAGTGGTCGAAGCCCCGCTCGGCGTTCAGGCGCACGATGGGGCTTCCGAGGATCACCTCGAGCCGGGTCAGGTACTCGTAGGTCTCGGGCAGCTCGGCGCCGGTGTCGCAGAAGAAGTACTCCATGCCCGGGACTCGCTTGCGCATGTACAGCGCCAGGGCGCTGGAGTCCTTGCCACCGGAGATGCCGCAGATGTGGCGGACGGGGCGGGCGTCGGCACCCGCGAGGTCAGTCACGGCGTTCCCCTCCGCT
>JAPONU010000081.1 GCA_026713745.1 bacterium | reverse complement strand
GCCGCCCCCCGGCGTCCCCCACCCTCGGTTGTTGTGTCCTAGACGGCCAGGGGGCCGGGGCGGAGGACTTGGAGTTCGTCGTCGCGCCAGGTGACGACGGTGGAAGCTTCGCCGGTGCAGGGGCCTCCGTCGATGGCGACTGCTATCGCGGCGCCCGTGTCGGGGTCGGGGGGCAGGGCGGTGAGCACGTCGGCGGCTTGGGGTGGGGTGGGCTGGGCGTGGCGGTTGGCGCTGGTGGTGGCCAGGGGGCCGACTCCGGCCAGGAGCCTTCGCAGCCAGGGGTGGTCGGGGCATCGCACACCGACGGTGTCGCGATCGCCGCCGATCTGCGGGTCGGCCGCCTTGCGGCGTGGCAGGACCACCGTCAGCGGCCCCGGCCAGTGGTGGTCCATGAGTTCGGCCAGCGGAGTCGGCACCGAGGCGGCGAGCGACTCGGCGGCGGGGCGGTCGGCGACCAGGACTGCGATTGAGCGGTCGGCCGGTCGGCCCTTCAGCACGAAGAGGTCCTCCTCGGCGCCGGGAGTGAGCGCCGCCAGCCCGTAGACGGTGTCGGTGGGGACGAGGACGACCCCTCCGGCGCGCAGCGCGGCGGCGGCCTCGGCGAGTGCCCGCTCGGGGTCTGCGCTGAGCGAGATCGGCTCGGGATGCGCTTCGGCCACGCCGGTGACTATGCCCGCTGTCTCTGCTGCCACCACACCACCCCGGGTTCCGGATCTCCGGGACGGCGCCGACGGATGGCGCTCGGGAGGGATCCGGAGTTCCCGAGACAATGCAGGCGGAAGGCGCTCGGGCAGGATCCGGGCTTCCCGAGACAACTCGGGTGGATCGCGCTCGGGCGGGATCCGGAATCCGCTGAACTCATGTCGGGCGGCGGGCGATGAGCACCCGTTCGGAGCCGGCCAGGTCCTGATGCACGGCGATATCCACGAGACCCGCCGAGTGCGCCAGGTCCCGGACCTCCGCGTCAGTGCCGTCGGACAACTCCAGGACCAGCCCGCCGCCCGGGGCGAGCCAAACGGGTGCTCCGGCCACAATCACTTCGGTGGCGTCGAGGCCGGTGCTTCCCGAGTACAGCGCCACCGGCGGTTCGTGGTCGGCAATCTCGGCGGGAAGCGAGTCGCTGCCATCGGCGATGTACGGCGGGGTCGAGACGATGACGTCGAACCGCCCCCGCAACTCCGGCGGCAGCGCCTCGTACCAGGAGCCCTCCGCCAGCCGCACTCGCTGCGCCGGCCGGCCCAGGCCGGCCAGATTGGCGCTCGCCACCGCCAGAGCCTCCCCCGAGACGTCGGTGCATACGACCTCGGTGTCGGTGCGCTCGGCCGCCATCGAGAGGCCGATCGCCCCGGACCCGCACCCCAGGTCGGCAGCCAACAGCATGGAAGGGTCCTCCGATGCCGCGGCCGGAGAGGGCGGGGCGGCGGGCCGGGCTGCGACAACTCTCGCGTGCGTGGACGAGCGGGGCGGCACCGCGCCCCGGCCCCCGGACCCGGCAAACCCGTCATCGGTCGCGGCGAGCGCAGCACCACGACTCGCCATCAGTTCCTCGGCTCGGCGCCGGAGTTCGGCGAGGGCGTAGCCGGCGACGACCTCGGTCTCGGGGCGGGGGGTCAGCACCCGCCGGTCCACGAACAGATCGAGGGTGCGGAAGCCCCAGGACCCCAGGACGTATTGCAGTGGCTCGCCGGCCGCCCGGCGCGCCAACATCGAATCGAACTGGGCCATGCCGCGGCGCGTGGCGGGCCGGGACAGCACAGCGGCCCAGGCGGTGTCGTCGCAACCGGCGGCGGCCGTCACGATGCGCCGGGCCTCGACGCCCGCGGAGTCCATCCCGGACGCCGTCAGCCGCTCGGTGGCCTCGTCCAGCAACTCCCGCCACAGCACGACGCCGTCGGCGCTCACGAGGTCACCCCGCAATTCGCCGAGCACTCAGCGGCCGGCGCTGGGATGACAGGGCCGGCGCTGGGATGACGGGGCCGGCGCTGGAATGACGGGGTGGGAGGGCCGTCGGCGGGCCTCACGGCGTGGCGCCGGCCAGAACCTGCTCGCGGTCATGGCGCGCCAGCGCATCGATGACCTCGCCGAGGTCACCCGCCAGCACCCTGTCCAGCTTGTAGAGCGTGAGGCCGATCCGATGATCGGTGACGCGGTTCTCCTTGTAGTTGTACGTGCGGATCTTCTCCGAACGCCCGCCCCGGCCGACCTGGCTGCGCCGCTGGTCGGACGCCTCGGCGTCGGCCCGCTCCTGCTCCAGGCGCAACAGCCGAGCCCGCAGCACCTGCAGGGCCTTGTTGCGGTTCTGCAACTGGCTCTTCTCGTCCTGCATGCTCACCACCAGGCCGGTGGGCTTGTGGGTGACCCGCACCGCGGAATCGGTGGTGTTGACCGACTGGCCGCCGGGCCCCGAGGACCGGAACACGCTGATCTGCAGGTCGGCCTCGTCGATCCGGACCTCCACCTCATCGGCGGTCGCCAGCACCGACACCGTCGCCGAAGAGGTATGGATGCGACCCTGCGACTCGGTCTCGGGCACCCGCTGCACCCGGTGCGGGCCGCCCTCGAAGCGCAGCCGCTGCCACACGTCGTCGCCGGACACCTCGAAGGCCACGTGGGTGATGCCACCGAGGTCGGAGTCCTGCGAGCCCAGCACGTCCACCTTCCAGCCCTGCGCCTCAGCGAAGGCCAGGTACATCTCGAAGAGTTCCCGAGCGAAGAGGTTGGCCTCCTCGCCACCCTCGGCGCCGCGGATCTCCACGATGACGTCCTTGCCGTCGTTGGGGTCTCGCGGTGCCAGCAGTTCGGCGAGTTCCGCCTCGAGGCCGGCGATGCGCCGGTCGGAGTCCTCGGCCTCGGTGAGCAGCGACTCGGCCTCGGCGACGGTGGCCTCGGTGAGCAGTTCGACGGCCACGGCCCGGTCCTCGACGGTGGCCCGCAGGGCGTCCACCCGATCGGTGATCTCGGTGAGCTGCTTGTAACGCCGGGTGGCCTCGCGGAGGGCGTTCCGGTCACGCGCCAGGTCGCCGCTTGCGAGGCGCCCCTCGATCTCGGCGCGCTCGGCAGCCAGCGCCTCGAAGCGCTCGGAGTAGGGATCGAGACTCATGTGGGTTCGCTCCGGTCACAGGGCACTGGATCCCGGCCTCCGCCGGAATGACGGGCGGGAGGGAGGGAACGGCGCGGCAGGGCCGGCGAAGTACCGGCAGTGGATCCCGGCCAGCGCCGGAATGACGGGGAAACGGCAGTCCCGGCAGTGGATCCCGGCCAGCGCCGGAATGACGGGGAAACGGCAGTCCCGGCAGTGGATCCCGGCCAGCGCCGGAATGACGGGGAAACGGCAGTCCCGGCGGGAAGGGGGTTTGCCGGCACTCCCCTATTTGCGGTCGCGCCTGCCGTAGCGCCGCTCGAAGCGCTCGACCCGCCCGGCGGTGTCGACGATGGTCATCGTGCCGGTGAAGAACGGGTGGCTGGCGCTGGAGATCTCCACCTTCGCCAAGGGGTAGGTGTTGCCGTCGGTCCACTCGACGGTGTCGCTGGTGCCGACGGTGGACCGGGTGAGGAACATCTCCCCCGAGGACGTGTCCTGGAACACGACCGGCCGGTACTCGGGATGGATTTCGGGTTTCATTCGCTCGGCTCCTCTCTGCGGGTGGTGTGCTCAGCCGCCCACCGGCCCACGGGCCACTTCTTCCAGGAAGGCGTCGTTGTCGGGGAACGTCTTCAACCGGTCTATCAGCAGTTCGAGCCCGGCGGCACCGTTGCCGTGATCGCTGGCGAGGCCCGACAGCACCCGGCGCAGCTTCCAGACCTGCTGCAGCTGCTTGCGCTCGAACAGCAACTCCTCGTGGCGGGTGGAGCTGGCGTCCACGTCGATGGCGGGATAGATGCGCCGCTCGGCGGTGCGCCGGTCGAGGCGCAACTCCATGTTGCCGGTGCCCTTGAACTCCTCGAAGATGACCTCGTCCATCTTGGAGCCGGTCTCCACCAGCGCGGTCGCCAGGATGGTGAGCGAGCCGCCCTCCTCCATGTTGCGAGCCGCGCCGAAGAACTTCTTCGGCGGGTACAGCGCCCCGGAGTCCACGCCGCCGGACATGATGCGGCCCGTGGCCGGCGCCGCCAGGTTGTAGGCCCGGGCCAGGCGGGTGATGCCGTCCAGCATGATGACCACGTCGTCGCCGGACTCGGTCATGCGCTTGGCGCGCTCGATCGTCAACTCGGCGACGTGGGTGTGCTCCTCGGCGGGGCGGTCGAAGGTGGAGGCAGCCACCTCGCCCCGCATCAGCCAGCGACGCATGTCGGTGACCTCCTCGGGGCGCTCGTCCACGAGCAGCACGATGAGCTTCACCTCGGGGTTGTTGATCTCGATGGAGCGGGCGATCTCCTTCATGATCGTCGTCTTGCCGGCCTTCGGAGGCGAGACGATGAGGCCGCGCTGGCCCTTGCCGATGGGCGAGACGAGGTCGATGATGCGGGTGGTCATGTTGCCGCGGTCCCCGGCGCGCTCGAGGCGCAGCTTCTCGTCGGGGAACAGCGGTGTGAGGTCCTCGAAATTGGGGCGCTTGCGGGACCCCTCGGGGGGTTTGCCGTTGACGGCGTCGAGACGCAGAAGCGCGGGGTTCTTCTCGCTGCGGTTGGCCGGACGGGAGCCGCCGGTGACGTGGTCGCCCCTGCGGAGACCGAACTGGCGCACCTGCTTGACCGACACGTACACGTCCTCGCGGCTGGGTAGGTGGCCGTTGAGGCGCAGGAAGCCGTAGCCCTCCTCACGCAGATCGAGGTAGCCGGACACCTCCACCGGCTCGCCCTCAAAGGGCTCGTCCTCGCCGCGGCCGCGGCCACGGCGCCGGCGGCGGTTGGCGTAATCGCCTCCGCCTTCCTCCCAGCGGCCTCGCTCACCGTCGGAGCGCTCGGAGCGCTCGGAGCGCTCGCCCCGCTCGCCCCGCTCAGCGGTCGCCGTGGCACCTCGACCGTCGCCGCCGCGCTGGCGGCGCTGGTCGCCGTCACGACGCTGGTCGCCCTGGCGCCGCTGGTCGCCCTCGGCACGGCCGGCAGGCTGCCGGCGGCCCTCGGCGGCGGCTTCGCCGTCGCTGCCGGGCTCGGATCCGTTCGACGGAGCGGGCTGGGCGGCTTCGGAGGCCGGCGCGTCGGCTTCGGAGGCCGGCGCGGCCGCCTCGGCGGCGTCGCTCGGGACGGCCACCTCGGTCGGCTCATCGGCGTTGCCGCCCGAAGCGGCCGCCTCGGCGCCGAATCCGGCCAACTCCACGATCAAGTCGACGAGTTCGGCCTTGCGGCTCCGCTGCGATGGGCGCCCGCCCATCGCCGTGGCGATATCGATCAGTTCGGCACGACTCTTGGCCTCGAACAGGCTGCGTTGCGCCTCAACGGTCTCGGTGCTCACCTCAACCTCACTTCCACAGACCGGCCCAGTAACCGGCTTGTCTGTACGCCCAGATCAGAAACTGGCGACGGCGAGGCCCTGCGCAACCTTCGCGGCGGCTACCTGCGGTGCGTGCAGCAGGCACTCACAACGCAATTCGGGACACTCACCGAACCTCCGGACGACAATTTGTAACCGAAGGCGGACTCCAGCGTAACTGCCCGACCGGTGGGCCACAACCCGCACCGGCACCGGGCCGCGGGCCTCAGGTGCGCAGCAACTCCGCCATCAGGCGGTGCCCGGCCACCACCGGGGCACCCGCCGTCGCCGTCTCGGTGTAAACCCCGCCGGGTCCGCCGGTCGCCGAATCCACCACGAGGTACGGCACCGGGTCGCTGGTGTGGGTGCGCAACTCCAGCGGTGTGGCGTGGTCGGGCAGCAGCAGCAGACGCCACGGACCCAACTCGTCGAGCCCCGCCACCAGGTCGGTGAGGATGCGCCGGTCCCAGTTCTCGAGACTTCGCACCTTCTCGTCCACGTCGCCGGCGTGACCGGCCTCGTCGCTGGCCTCCACGTGGATCACGAACAGGTCGGCGCCCGCAGCCAGGGCCGCCAGGGCGGCGTCGCGCTTGCCCTCGTAGTTGGTGTCGTACCAGGCCGTGGCGCCGGGCACGGTGACGACCTCCATACCGGTGAGGACACCCAGCCCCCGCACCAGGTCCACGGCGCTGACCAGCCCCGCCGCCCGGCCGTAGCGGTCGGCGAAGGAAGGCATCTGCGGGTTCCGGCCCTGGCCCCAGAACCACACCTGGGTGGCCACCAGGTCGAAGTGCCCCAGCACGTCGCGGGAGGCGTCCATCAGCGCCCGCAGCCGGGGGGCCGCCGGGCCGGTGGGCAACACCGCCGGCCGGCCGGTGATGTCATGGGGCGGGGTGCAATCGGCCTCGGCCCAGTCGGCGGGAGCCACCATGATGTGGCGGTACTGCACGCCGGCGTGGAAGGCCACCTCCCCGCCCAGGGCGGCCTGCAGGGCACCGACAACCTCGGCGGCGGCGGCGCTGGAGGGATGCCCGCCCGCGAAGTCCACCATCGTGCCGTCGCCGGACACAGTGACCAGGTTGCAGCGGTACGCCACCTCGCCGGGGGCGAGGCGCAGGCCCATGGCGGCGGCCTCTATGGATGCCCGACCGTTGTGGTACAGCGCGGGGTCGTAACCCAGGATCGACATGTTGCCCACGTCGCTGCCGGGCGGGAGCCCCTCGGGGATCACCTGGGCGCGCCCGACGGTGCCCCGAGCCGCCAGGCGAGCCAGCGTCGGCATGTGCGCCACCTCGAGGGGGGTGCGCCCGTCGAGGGCGGGCACCGGCTCATCGGCGCAGCCGTCGGGAATGCAGACCACGTACTTCACGGGCGCTCCCTGCTCAGCCGTCGCCGCCGACGCGGGCGTGCGCCGCAACGAACCGTTGCACGGCGGCGAGATCGTTGTCCAGCATCGTGCAGCGCTCCGGGCGCTCGCCCAGGTCGGCGAGGCGCTCGGGCAGTTCGGGCCGCAGCCCGCACGCCGCCTCCACGGCGTCGGGGAACTTCGCCGGGTGCGCCGTGGACAGCACCACCATCGGCACATCGGGATCCCGGCGGGCGGCCGCCGCCGCGCCCACGCCGACCGCGGTGTGCGGATCGATCATCATCCCCGTCCGGCGGTGCACGTCGCCGATGACCTCAAGCGTCTGCGCCTCGTCGACGCGCGCTCCGGACCACAGCGGCGCCAGCCCGGCGGCCATCGCCGGCGTCAGGTCGGCCTCGCCGCTGGCCCGGAACCCATCCAGCAGGGCCGCGAGGGCGGCGCCGTCACGCCCGATCAGCTCGAACAGCAGGCGCTCCAGATTGGACGACACGCCGATGTCCATGCTGGGCGACATCGTGGGCACGACCTCGCGGATCTCGAGGCGGGCGCCGGCGAAGAACCTCGCCAGGATGTCGTTGGTGTTGCTGCCCACGACGAGCTGCGACAACTCCAAGCCCATCCGGTGCGCCGCGTAGCCGGCGTACACGTTGCCGAAGTTGCCCGTCGGCACGGCGAACGACACGGCTCGCCCGCTGCCCGGGGGACCCGCCAGGGCCCGGGCCGCCACCACGTAGTACACGATCTGCGCCATGACCCTGGCGAAGTTGATGGAGTTGACGGCGCCCAGCCGCTGGCGGCGCCGGAACCCCTCGTCGGCGAACATGGCCTTCACCAGGTCCTGGCAATCGTCGAAGCTGCCGTCGATGGCGATGTTGTGCACGTTCGCCGAGGGCACCGTGGTCATCTGGCGGCGCTGCACCTCGCTGACACGGCCCCGGGGGTGCAGCACGAAGATGTCGAGGGCCTCGCGGTCGCGGCACGCCTCGATGGCCGCCGAGCCGGTGTCGCCCGAGGTGGCGCCCACGATGGTGACCCGCTCGCCCCGCCGGGCCAGCTCGTGATCGAACAGCCGCCCCACCAACTGCAGGGCAATGTCCTTGAACGCCAGCGTGGGGCCGCCGAACAGCTCCATGAGCCACAGGCCCGCGCCCTCGTCGAGGGGGACGAGGGGCGCCACGTCGGGGTGGTCGAACGTGCTGTAGGCCTCGGCGGTGAGCGCCTCGAACGCCTCCTGGTCGATCTGGCCCTCCACGAAGGGCCACATGACCTCTGTGGCGGTGTCGACGTACGTCGGTCCGGGCGGGGGGTTTGCGGACCGGGTGGGGGTGCCGGTGGCCGTCGGCGGATCGTCCGGCGAAATCGATCCGGCGCCGGCCCCCCGCACCCCCACCCTCGCTTGATTCGCGCCACCGACCGGGCGACCACCCAGGTCGGCGGTGACTGTCGGTGGGTCGTCCGGCGAGATCGGTCCGGTGCCGGGGCCCGGTCTCCCCGCCGCGGGCGTTTGGGGGGTGGGCAGGAGGGGCAGGGTAGGCCATTGGGTGGGGACGTAGAGGCCGCCGTCTGTTGCGAGGCCGGCGAGTAGGACGTCGGCGAAGGCCAATTGGGGGGCCTGGCCGCGGGTGGAGACGTAGTTGAGGCTCATTCGTCGGCGATGACTCGCAGCACGCTTCCCACCTGCCGGACCGCTTCCAGGTGTCTCAGGTCCTCGAGCGTTGCCCGCATGTCGCTCTCGCAGGCCACGTGCGTGATGAAGATGATGCGGGCCTGGTCGCCGAGGCCCTCCTGTTCCATGGAGCGGATCGACACGCCGTGGCGGCCGAAGAGGCCCGCCACCGCGGCCAGCACACCCGGGCGGTCGATGACCTCCAGCGCCAGGTAGTACGCGGCGCGCAGCTCGCCGATGGGGTGGATGCGGGCCGGTGCGGTGGGGCCCGGACCCGTGGCGGCGCCCCGGCGGAGATTCGCGGCGGCGTCGATGAGGTCGCCGAGGACGGCGGAGGCGGTGGGGCGACCGCCGGCGCCGCGGCCGTAGAGCATCAACTCGCCGCAGGCGTCGCCCTCGACGAACACGGCGTTGAAACTGTCACGCACCGACGCCAGCGGATGGTCCTCCGGCACCATCGCCGGATGCACCCGCACCGCGATCGCGTCACCGTCGACTCGCTCGGCGATGGCGAGGAGCTTGATGACGTGGCCGAGGCGGCGGGCGAAGGTGATGTCACCGGCGCTGAGGGTGCTGATTCCCTCGCAGTGCACGTCGGCCGCGGTGACCTCGGCGCCGAAGACGATGCCGGCCATGATGGCGGCCTTGGCGGCGGCGTCGTGGCCCTCCACGTCGGCGCGGGGGTCGGCCTCGGCGTAGCCCAGGGCCTGGGCCTCGGCGAGCGCGTCGGCGTAGCCGGACCCGCCGGTGGTCATGCGGCTGAGGATGTAGTTGGTGGTGCCGTTGACGATGCCCATGATGCGCTGCACCGACTCGCCGGCCAGGGACTCCCGCAGCGACCTCACGATGGGGATGGCACCGCCCACCGCCGCCTCGAACAACAGGTCCGCACCACCGGCACGCGCCGCGGCGAACAGTTCGGCGCCGTGGGTGGCCAGGACCTCCTTGTTGGCGGTGACCACCGGCTTGCCTCCCGCCAACGCCGCCAGCAGCAGCTGCCGGACGGGATCGGTGCCACCGATGAGCTCCACCACGACATCGACGTCGGGATCGGCCACCACCGCGGCCGCGTCGCCGGTGAGCAACCCCGCCGGCACTCCCGGGCGGGGCCGGTCCGGCGAGCGCACCGCCACGGCGACCGGCACGATCTCGGTCCCGCAGCGGGCGGTGATCTCGGCGCGCCGCTCGTCCAACAGTCCGACCAGGGCGGCACCCACCGTGCCGCCACCCAGAATGCCGACGCCGATCCGCTGCGGAGCGGGCGCGGCACCGGGCGCGGGAGAGGGCGCAGAATCCATCCCGCTCACGCTACCGGCGCAGCCGCCCCGCATCGCCCGGCGCGCACGCGAGCCGCCGCGTTGGGTCCGCCTCCAACCAGGTCACGCGGAGATCAGTCGACGGCGATGACCGTCCCGGCGTTGGCCATGGTCGCCGCCTGGATGACGTTGAGCCCGACGCCGCCGCAGCCGATGACCGCCACCGACGAGCCGGGCTGCACCTTGGCCCGGTTGAAGACCGCGGAGGCTCCGGTGAGCACGCCGCAGCCGGTGAGGGCGGCGGCCCCGAACGGCACGTCGTCGGGTATCGGCACGGCGTGCTTCTCGCTGCACACCAACTCGGTGGCCAGCGTGCCGATGGAGGCGAACTGGTAGAGGCCGTTGCCGTCGGGATCGCTGGCCCGCAGCCCCCGGTCGTGGGCGTTGATGCCGCCGAAAATGGTCTCCAGACCCCAGAGGCACAGGTTGGGGCGGCCCTTCAGGCAATTCGTGCACGTGCCGCAGTGGATCAGCGCCGAAAGCACCACGTGGTCGCCGACCTCGCAGGTGGTGACGGCCTCGCCGGCCTCGACCACCACGCCGGCACCCTCGTGGCCCAGCACCATGGGGAGCGGGAACGGCAACTCGCCGGTCTGCACCGCAACATCGGAGTGGCACAGCCCGCTGGCCTTCACCTGCACCCGCACATCGTTGGGGCCGACATGGCCGGGGGTGGCGTCGACCACCCTGATGGGCGCCCCGAACTCGTAGACCACCGCAGCTTTCATTGCGTCCTCCTGGCGGGTTTTCCTGCCGGCCTGCACGGCGGCCGGGCCGGCAACCGATCCGACGGCTGCGGCAACGAGCGCGGAGGATACCTTCGGCCCAGCGGCCGCCTACAGGTCGAGGCGGAGGAGGTCGTCGTAGGTTTCCGGCCGATGACCTCGCGTTCGTTGTCGTCAGTTGTCACACCCGCGTGTAATACTGACCGTGCCCGACTCACTGCGATCGCCTCCATGAGAGGCACTCTCACGACAGGGGCAAACGCCTGTTGGAACTCATACCCTGAGGGAGTCGATCGTGGCGACACGCCGCAACAACGACAAGACCGGGGGTGGACACCCCTGGCCGATGGAGGAGCACCATGAGCAGCCACGACGACATCCAGCTTGAGTTGCTGGATGAGTCTGACGTGCGTGAAGCGATCGACAACGCTCTTGGCGCGGCTGCGTGCACGTGGGAGGAACTCCAGCGACAGGCCGAATCTGGACGCTTCTCCAGCGAGGTAGCACGGCGCGCCTGGTTCGTGGTGTCATCTCTTGTCGCGCCGACGGGATGACCTTCAGCGCCAAGCGAGGGAATTCGCAGGCAAGGTCTCAACACTTCTGAACGGCACCGTCACGAACGGCCCTCGGCTGTCCGTGGTGATGGATCCACGCAACCGCGCGGTGATTGGCTACAAGATCGGGAAGAACAACCCGCTCGGTGAGACCATCCCCTTCACCATCTCGGGATCACAAGCTCCGATTCATCTCGACTTCCTGCATACTCTCGACCTCGACCACTCCGGTGAGTTCCTTACCACCAGCAGGAGTACGTACACACTTCGGGCCGAAGATGCCGAAACGCCGATCGCCACGTACGACTTCGTGAGGGAGCCACCAAACCCGTACCCCGAGGCTCACATCCACCTCCACGGCCAATCGGATGCGTTGCAACGCATGCTCGACAGTTGTGGCCTCGAAGACCGCAAGCCGGCTGATCTCCACATCCCCGTCGGGGGCCGCCGGTTCCGGCCATGTCTCGAGGACATCATCGAGTTCTGCATTCTCGAAGAACTCGTAACCCCCCGCGAGGGTTGGCAAGATGCCTTGGAGCGAGGACGGCACGAGTACCACGAGCAGCAGCTCCGAGCCGCTGTCCGTCGCTTCCCGGCACAGGCCGCCGAAGTCCTCACCAACACAGGCTGGCAAGTCACGACACCCCCCGACAGTCCAAGTTGAGGAACGCTCAAAGCGGTGGCGCCACCGCCAGTCCGGGCACCCATGGTCCCCGCGGCTACAGATCGAGGCGCAGGAGGTCGTCGTAGGTCTCGCGGCGGATGACGGGGCGGGCCTCACCGTTGCGGACGAAGACCACCGCGGGGCGGGGGACCTTGTTGTAGTTGGAGGCCATGGCATAGCCGTAGGCGCCGGCCACCGGGACGCCGAGGACGTCGCCGACGGCCAGATCCTGCGGCACCCGGCCGTCGGCCACCAGGATGTCGCCGGACTCGCAGTGCTTGCCCACCACGCTGACGGCGCGGGGGCGCTCGGCGGCGGCGGCGCGGGGCAGGAACGCCTCGTAGCCGCTGCCGTAGAGCACCGGGCGCGGGTTGTCGCTCATGCCGCCGTCGACGGCCACGTAGGTGCGGATGCCCGGCAGCTCCTTGACGGTGCCCACGGTGTAGAGGGCGATGGCGGCGGAGGCCGTGATGGCTCGGCCGGGCTCGACGCTGAGGCGGGCGGTCACGCCGGCCGCTGCGGCCGCATCCAGGACCGTCTCACCCCAGGCAGCGATGGGAGGAGCCTCCTCGCCGGTCACGTACGCCACGCCCAGGCCGCCGCCCACCGACAGCTCGTCGAGACCCAGCGGGTTGGCGAAGCCGGCCACCACCGCCACCGCCCCGGCGAACGAGTCGAGCCGGAACACCTGGCTGCCGATGTGGGCGTGGATGCCCCGCAAGTCGACCGATGCGGCCGAGCGGGCGCGCTCGACGGCTGCTGTTGCCGCCCCGGATGAGACCGTGAACCCGAACTTGGAGTCGTCGCGGCCCGTGGTGAGGTAGACGTGGGTGTGCGCCTCCACGCCGGGCGTGATCCGCAGCAGCACGGCGGGCCGGCAGCCGCGCTCGGCCGCCAAGGCGTCGAGGCGGTCCAACTCGTCGAGGCTGTCCACCACGATGCGCCCCACACCGGCCTCGACGGCGGCGGCCAGCTCGTCCGGCGACTTGTTGTTGCCGTGCAGCACCAGCCGCTCGGGCGGGAAGCCGGCCGCCAGGGCCACGTGCAGCTCGCCGCCGGTGGACACGTCGAGGCACAGGCCCTCGGTGTGCACCAACTCCACCATGGCGCGGCACAGGAAGGCCTTGGCGGCATACACCACCCCGCCGTCGCCGAAGACCGCGGTGGCTTCACGGCAGCGCGCCCGCAGATGGTCCTCGTCGTAGACGATCAGCGGCGTGCCGAATCGGCCGGCGAGTTCCACGAGGTCACAGCCGGCAACCGCCAAGCGGCCGCCGGCGTCGGTCGTGGCGCCGTCGGGCAGCAGGTGCGGGGGTAGAGGTCCGGCCATAGCGCGTCCTAGAGAATTGCCCAGTGAGCCGTCCGCAGGGCGGATCGGTGCGCGGCGCGCTGGATTCCGGCCTGCGCCGGAATGACGATCGGGGTGTCCGACACGACCATCCGGGCGGCCGGAACGACCATCGGCGGGGCCGGAACGACCATACGGGCGGCCGGAACGACCATCGGCGGGGCCGGAACGACCAT
>JAPONU010000080.1 GCA_026713745.1 bacterium | reverse complement strand
CACGCTGTCGAGGTCTCGGGCGGCGGGTTTGAAGTCGCTGCCGATCGTGTAGGCCACCGGGATGAGGGCGTACTGCCGCACCTCCTCATAGGGAATGCCCAGAACCTCCGCTGCCTCCTCTTCGTAGATCAGATGCACGGTTGTCCAGCAGGTGCCCAGGCCGCGCTCGCGGGCGGCCAGCATGAAGCTCCAGGCGGCCTGGATGACCGAGCCGGCTCCCTCGATCACGTGACGGGGATCCTCCGAGCGTCCGGCGGCACACGGGATCAGCATCGCCGGGCTCCGGTGGATGTTCTCCGCCAGGTGAATCCCCGATTCGATGACGCGGGATTGCTGCGTCCCCCAGGCGGGTTCTCGCTCCGCCCTGCGACGAGAAGCCTCGATGAACCTGGCTCTGTTCGGGTCCTGGGCGCGCCTGTAGATGGTGGCCAGTGCCTCCACCTTGGAGCGATCGGTCACGACGACGAAGTGCCAACTCTGACCGTTGGAGGAGGTGGGGGCCTGCACGGCGAACCGGGCGCACTCCCGCAGCAGCGATTCCGGCACGGGGCGGTCGAAGTCCAGGCGCCTGCGCACCGCCCGGGTGGTGCGCAGCATCTCGTCGGCGCTGAGTCCGAGTCTGGTGGTCATGCCCGCAGCGTAGGCCCGCGTCCTGCGGCGTTCAGGAGTTGGCCGTGACGGTCTCGAGAATGTCGCCGAAGCGTTCCAGGGCGGCAGCCCGGCGGGTGGGCACGTGCTCGGTGGGCCGGCCATCGACGGCCTCGTAGTTCCGCAGCACGTGGCGGCTGATCGTCACCTTGTGCACCTCATCCGCGCCGTCCACCAGGCGGGAGGCGCGCGCCTGGCGGTACATGCTCTCCAGCGGCAGGTCGGCGCTGAACCCCAGCGATCCGTGCACCTGGATGGCCCGATCGATGGCGTTGTAGAGCATCCGGGTGCCGTACACCTTGATCATGGCGATCTGGGTGCGCGAGGCCGAGGCCCCGTGGCGGTCCATGTGCCAGGCGGCCTGCATGCACAGCAGCCTGGTGGCCTCGATCTCCATCTTGGTCTCGGCGATCATGTCCTGGATCATCTGCTTGTCCGCCAGCAGCGACCCGTGCGAGGTGCGTGACAGCGCCCGCTCGCACATCATGTCGAACGCCCGGCCGGCCTGGCCGAGCCAGCGCATGGCGTGGTGGATACGACCCGGGCCCAGCCGCTTCTGCGCCAGCACGAACCCCTCGCCCGGCTCGCCGATGATGTTCGTCGCCGGCACCCGCACGTTGTCGTAGACGATCTCGGCGTGACCGCCGGGGCGGGCCGGACCCTCGATGTGCGGTTCGCCCATGTTCGGGATGTCCCGCACGATCCGGACGCCCGGCGTGTCGGTCGGCACCAGGATCATCGAGCAGCCCTGGTAGGGGTGGACGTCGGGGTTGGTCACCACCATGACGATCAGGAAGTCGGCCACCGATCCGTTGGTGGTGAACCACTTGTGGCCGTTGATCACGTACTCGTCGCCATCGAGCATGGCTCCCGTTTGGATAAGGCGGGGGTCCGAGCCCGCGACGTCGGGTTCGGTCATCGAGAAGGCGCTACGCATCTCCCCCGCCAGCAGCGGGTCCAGCCAGCTACGCCGCAACTCGGCACTGGCGCCGATGGCCAGGAGTTCGGCGTTGCCCGAGTCGGGGGCGTTGTTGCCGAAGATCATGGGGGCGAACTCGCAGCGCCCCAGGATCTCGTGCATGAGCGCCAGGCGCACCTGCCCCCAGCCTTGGCCGCCGAGGCCGGGACCCAGGTGGCAGGCCCACAGTCCCTGCTGCTTCACCCGCTCCTTCAGGGGCTCGGTGAGCGCCCGCCACTGCTCGGGCGTGCAATCCCCGGCGATCGCCTCCAGCGGCAGGATCTCGCTGTCCAGAAACTCCCGCATCCAGTCCAGCTTGGGCTGGAAGTCCTCATCGGTGGCGAAATCCCAGGCCATGTGTTCCTCCGGGCAAGTCGGTGCCGTCAGGCTAGGAGGGCGCCACGCAATCCGCAGTCCCGGCGCGCCATCTCAGCCACCTGGATTCCGGCCTCCGCCGGCATGACGAGGGACCGGTGGGCCGCGTCGCCCAAGGCACCCCGGGCGGCGCTGGTAGCTTGACCGCGCCCCCCAACGAGCCGAGGAGGCGCCATGGTCAACGTCAACAGGGACAGCGTTCTCGCCGCCCTAACCGCCGCCTGGGAAGCCATCGCCGAGTTATGCGCAACGCTGAGCGACGCCGAGTGGGCGGCCTCCACCGATTGCCCGGGCTGGAGCGTCCAGGACAACGTCAGCCACATCAACGGCATGGAGCGGATGCTCCTGGGCGACCCGACGCCCGAGGTCGACATCGGCGAGGCACCCCACGTCCGCAACGAGATCGGGCGGATCAACGAGATGTGGATCGCCGAGCGGCGCCCCTGGGCGCCCACCCGGGTACTGGAGGAGTTCCGGGAAGTGACGGCGGCCAGGCTGGAGGTTCTGGGAGCCATGACCCAGGCCGACTTCGACGCCGAGTCCTGGACGCCCGCCGGCACCGACACCTACGGGCGGTTCATGCGGCTCAGAACGCTGGACTCCTGGGTGCACGAGCAGGACATCCGGGGCGCGGTCGACCGCCCGGGGCACCGAGAGGGGCCGGCGGTGGAGGTCGTCCTGGACGAGTTCGCCTTCGCCGTGGCGTTCGCGGTCGCCAAGCTGGGTCGGGCACCCGACGGAGCCCGGGTCCTGATCGACCTGACCGGCCCGGCTGCTCGCGCCTGGCGGGTGCAGGTAGCCGAGCGCCGCGGACGGCTCGTGGACGCGTTCGAGGGAGGGGCCGATCCCTCGATGACGATCCGAACAGAAGCCCACACCTACACCCGGCTGGCCGGAGGGCGCATCACCAGCTCCGAAGCGCTCGCCCGGGGCCTCGTCAGGCTCGAGGGTGACACCGAGGCTGCCGAGCGGATCCTCGCCGGCCTCGGCTACATGCCCTGACCTGCGGCGCCGGCGTTGGGAGTCAGTCGGCGGCCAGGAGGGCGGCGAAGCGCCGGCGCCACTCCACCGACGGCTTGTCGGACTGCACGCTCACGGTGCCGGCGAGGTCGATCGGCAATACGCCGTCCAGACGCTCCAGCATCAGCTTGTCCTCGGCCCCTATGGCCAAGTCGAAGCGGAGCACCTCGTCGGACGGCACGGAGAAGTCGTCGTTCCGCCACACCACGAAGACGAAGTACGAGGTGACGTCGTCGATCGGCGTCGACAGCAACAGCAGGATGTGCTCGAGCCCGGTCTCATAGGCGATGGTGCTCCGGCAGGCGAACGGCAGGGCGAAGCCGCTGGACATCCGCCGGGCCACGGCCTCGGCGCCCTGCACGCCCGAGGTGGCGGCGGCGATCTCGGGATTGCTGACGGTCACCTCGTAGGCGTAGCCGAAGAAGCTGTCGTCGAGCTGCTCCAACTCGAGCCTTGGAACAACCTCGTCGGTGTCGCCGCCAATGGTGCCGGCGTGGACAAACGGGAAGTGGGTGATGTCGAGGAAGTTGTCAACCATGCGGGTGGCCGACGCCTGCCACACCTGCACGTCGGGGTTGAGGCGGCGGAACGACGGGTCGTCCTCCTGGACGATCTTGGGGATGTCCTCGCGAGGCACTCCCGGGCAGATCCACACCAAGCCGTACCGCTCGGTCGCACCCACCGGCGCCAGATGGGCGCGAGGCGGGACCGGCACCCCCGGCTGGGCCGACGGCACGAGCACACACCGCCCGCCGGCTCCGAACTGCCAGCCGTGGTAGCAGCACTGCAGGCATCCGTCGATGACGGTTCCCGCCGACAGGGGTGCCTCCCGATGCGGGCAGCGGTCCGCGGACGCCGTCACGACGCCCTCCGGATCTCGCCAGAGCACGTAGGGCCGTCCCAGGACGCGCACGCTCAGAGGACCGGGAGCGACGTCACCGCTGCGGGCGACGGCATGCCAGGAGTCAGCCAGGGCAGGGTTGTCACTGAAGACGTGCGTGGTGCTCATGGGACCTCGGGATCCGACCGGGGCTCTACAGGCACAACACTACGACACCGCCGGCCACAGCCGGACAGAACACCCCGTTCCACCTGCCGATTCGGGCACTCGGCGACCTGTGGGGAGACCGCCCCGGAAGTCACGCTGCTAGTTTGGCGGCGGCGCGACCGCGCCCCGAACACACAGACCCGGAAGGTGCATCCATGGGCTACCCGAACACGCTGATCTTCGTCGACTTCCCCAGCGACGATCCCGAAGCCACGGCCCGCTTCTACGAGCAGGTCTTCGGCTGGGAGGTCGAGGGGCGACCGGCGGGCGTCTTCCACCGCATCGTGCCGGGGGATGAGTTCCAGAAGGACGGCGAGCCGTCGGGCGTCGGCAACCTGCACATGGGCATCCACAACGTCGCCAACGCCCGCCCCCATCCCGACCCCGCCGGCGTTGGGCCGCGCACGCTGCGCACCGAAGGCCGCAGCCAGCGCATGTGGATCCTGGTCAGCGGGGACGACACCGCGGACCGCATACTCGACACCGCGGTGAGCCTCGGCGCCACGGAGCTGTGGCGCAACCACTACTGGGCGGAGTTCAACGGCTTCAACTGCGCCTTCGAGGATCCGTGGGGCAACACGTTCATTCTCTGGACCCAGGGCGGCGACGACCCGCAGATCCCCGAAGGCTGGACCGACGAGTAGCCCCGGCGACCCACAGCGGGAGCGCCGTCACCGGCAAGAGCAAGGAAGGACAACCGATGAGTGACGAGCAATCCGGATTCGCCCGCGGTGCGGCCCAAGCACGCGAGGCCACCGGCATGTCCGGTGACGTCACGGCCCAGACGCGCCAAGACGTCTACTCCGACCACCCGACTACCGCACGCTGGACCCACGTGGCACTGCCGAGCGCCGACGTCGACGCCTCCATCGACTTCTACACGGAGTTCACACCCATGGAGTTGTTGGACAAGCGCACCGACGCCCTGGGTCACGGTGCCTGGCTGGGACATCCCGACGCCGCCGAGCGGCCGTTCATCCTGGTGCTGATCGAGTTCTTCGCCAGCAGCGGCCAGGAAGGTCTCGGATTGCTGAAACCCTTCGCCCACCTCGGCATCGAACTCCCCACACTCGAGGCCGTGGACGACATCGCCCAGCGCGGCAAGGAAGCCGGCTGCCTCAACATGCCTCCCACCGAGATGCCCCCACCCGTCGGCTACATCTGCGCCCTCAACGATCCCGACGGCAACGTCATCGAGTACTCCTACGACCAGGGCGTCTACTCCACCGCCAAGACCGTCTGGGGCAACGGCGACTGAGCCGGCCGCCGGCGCGCTCGACGGGCGCCGCCCGCCGGGCGCGATCAGGACAGGTGATCCAGCAGCAGGGTTAGCAGCTCCTCGTCGAAGGAGGCGCCGCCGAAGATGCGCCGGCCGGTGCTGTCGAGCAGCCAGAAACTGGACCAGACAGGCGTCGGGAAGTGGTAGTAGTTCGTCGGCACCCGGGAGTCGCTCAACAGCATTGTGAACGTGATTCCGTAGCGGTCGACGAAGACCTGATTCGCCGCCAAGTCGCCCGTCGAGCCGATGCCGACGACCTTCAGCCGGTGGGAGTTCTCTCGAGCGAACTGCTCGATGGCCGGAGCATGGCTCTGGCACGTGCCTCAATAGGGGCTCCACAGCCAGAACAGCAGCGGCGTCTCGCCGGTCACCACCGAGCGGATGTTCGCCGTCTCGCCGCTGTGCACGTCGATCATGCTGAAGTCCAACACGTCCTCGGAGACCTGGACGGCGCCCAGGTCGCTGCCCGACACGCTCGCCGCGAGCGTCACGACCACCGGCGCACTGGACGACCAGCGACCCACCTCAGCGTCGGGGCTGAAGAAGCGTCGTGCCGGCAGGATCCGCTCGCCCCAAGTGTCACCGTCATGGCGCTGCTGCAAGGCGAACTCGATGCGACCGTCGACCAACACCTGCACCGCGACGCGTACGACCACCGCGGCGCGGGCGGCGGAATCGGTGGAGTCGGAGGTGATCGTCAACAGTGAGCTGGCGAACCAGATACCGACGTCGGCGCCCGGAGGCAGGAATCGCCGCGCCGGCGTGGCCGACTCGCTCCACGAGTCCCCCGCCACGCGGAACTGCACCGCGAATTCGACTTGACCGTTCTCGTGGCGCTGCGCCAGGATCCGAGCCTCGAGTTCGTCCTCGACGGGCTCCTCGGCCGCCTCCTGGGCACCGGCGGCGGCGGGAACGCCCGCCACGCCGAGCCACGCCAGCAGGCCCACCAGGACCGCTCGGCTGAGTCGCCCCCGAAGCGATCGGGAACTCACGTCGAACCCGCCGGAAATTGCTCCACCACCGCAGGAGCGTACGGTGCGGTGCGCCGGACCGGTTTGCACTCGCGGTCACCACCACGAGCCCTCAGCCCGCTCGCAGAGCCGAAAGAACCTGCGTGGCTCCGTTGATGGTCTCGGCGAGACCCTCGTAGGCGGTCGGCCGGAGCACGGCGGCCAGGTTGAGGCTGAACGAGTCGAACCCTAGTTCGGCGACACGTAGCAGTCGTGCCAGAGGATCACATCGGAGATTCCCAGCCGGTCGAAACCGGCCCGCTCCACTTCGACGGCCAGATCGGCCACCGGACCGGGCGCCATGCCCGGCGTGATCTCGGCCTCGAACCGGAGGTGGGTCACGACACCGTGGGGGAGCTTCCGGCATTCGTTGGAGACTCGATTCCGGGCCTCCGCCGGAGTGGTGCCGCCGTCCTGACCTCCGGCAACGGGAGTTGGGCCATACGACGCCGGACCGCCCTCGTTGATCCGCGGGCGTCCCGACTCACGATGCAGGAACCAAAGCACCCGGTTGGCGAGTCGATCACCTCCTCCACACTATGGCCAACCGCCGCGGTGATGACGGGGAATCCCGATTGCGGGACGGACCCGCCGGTAGTTTTGCAGTCACTTGCCGGGACGGGCAGCCCCTCACCGATGGTCCTGGCAGATTCGAACCGGGAAGGGCACCGAATGGCCATCGACCTAGCCGGTAGCCCGTACAGCATCGAACGATCCGGCCGACGATTCGTCGACAAGGCCGCGGAGCTTCAGGAGCGTGCGAACCTGCTGCGGGAGCAGGGACGCCTCACCGAGTTCACCCTGCGGACCCACTTCGGCGACAAGCGATTCGAGTGGATCGCTGAGTCGAACGCCATCGAGGGCAGCACTCTCGACGTCGGCGAGACGCAGATCGCCGTGCTGCAGGGAATCACGATCACCGGACACGACCCCGCCCACTCGGAGGCCGCCATCAACCTCTCGAAAGCTCTGGATCGAATTGCCGAACTCGCGCGTGACCCGATTCCAACGGACATCGAGCAAGTGAAAGAGCTGCACGCCCTTGTCCTCGCCGGCTCCCCGGCGGCAGGTCTGTTCCGCTCCAAGCCCGTCCGCATCGGGGGTTCGCCGCACGTGCCCGTGGGCTCTTGGCAAGAGGTCATGTCCGCAATGGAGGACTGGGAAAGCTGGTCCTGCGCCAACGCCGCGGTGCCCGCCCTCCTGCGGGCCATCGTGCTGCACACGTGGCTCACTCACATCCACCCTTACAGCGACGGGAACGGGCGGACCTCCCGGGCCGTGATGAATCTCGAGTTGATCCGCGCCGGGCTACCGGTCACGATCATCCGGCGAAGAGATCGCTCGAGGTACTACGAGGCCCTCGCGGAGTCCGACCTTGGTGGTGATCTGGGCTCGATCGCCGGGTTGATCTTGGCGCGAGCAGATGATGCGCTT
>JAPONU010000079.1 GCA_026713745.1 bacterium | reverse complement strand
TCCGCGTCGGCGTCGAGGATCAACCCCGCGGCCTCGGGGGTGATGGCGCCGTCGGCGAGCTTGCCGGCCACCTTCGGCGCCCACTCCAGCTGCGCCGCAGTCTTCACGGCCTTGCGGGCGCCGCGCCGGGAACGCTTCTGGTCCCGCCGCAGGATCTCCTCAGTAGCGGCGTCGCCCTCGCGCCGTGCGACCTCCGCGACCACGTCGGCCTCCAACGCGACCAGCGACGCCCGCGCCCGGCCCACGAACCCCAAACAGTCCCGCAACACACCCGAATCGACCTGCGGCCACTCCGGCGGCGAACCCAACCACTCACCCAGAACCGCCCACTCGGCGGCCCGCACATCCCCAACCGGCTCGCGGCCCGCCGGACGTGCCCCAGCTGGTTCGCTGCTCGCCGGATCGGTCCCGGCCGAATCGCGGCCTGCCCGATCAGCCCCAGCTGGTTTCCCCCGCATCGGTTCATCACTCATCTGTCCGTCACCCCCTCCTCTTTGAAGCTTCCCGGTCACCGCACCGACGGTGAGTGACCCTCCTTGATTGCTCTCCACACAATATAGTATGGCTAGGACAGACTAACAACATTAGTATGAACAGTTGCCCAGTCGGAGGGAAATAGTGCGGGCGTCCACAGCGACGAGCCCGGATAGCGCCACCGAAAGCCCAGGTCAGCGAGCCCTGCGGCCCGGCCGATCCACCACCCGGCGACTATCCTCTGGTGTGACCAATGTCACACCAGCCCGCGGAGACAGCCCGCCGCGGGCCAGGGTTGGGTGCAGATGAACCCGCCAGGGCGCTCCTGTGTCGGGCCTTGCCTGGGTCACCGGTGCTGGGCTGAATCGGCTGCTGCCTCAACCGTTTCGTAGACTGGTTGCCCCGCCCCCGTAGCTCAGGGGACAGAGCAGGGGACTTCTAATCCCAAGGCCGCAGGTTCGAATCCTGCCGGGGGCGCTGCCAGTACGGCCGACCAGTTCGGCCGGTGGGTTCAGTCAGAGGCGGCCGCCGAGGCTGTCCAGGGGAACCAGCTGAGCTTCGGGAGTTTCTATCTCGCCTTCGGGGAGCATGAAGCGCCAGAAGACGACGCCGAACGGGCGTCCCTCGGTGTCGAGCCAGTTCCCGGTGCCGAGGTCGGTGTGAGAGAGGACGGCCGTGAAACCGCCGTCGGCGTCGGCGACCGTCTGGGCCCGGTTGAGCGAGATCGACCGGGCCGTGTAGTCGAGCGTCTGCAGGTGGCGGTTCCAGAGGCACACGTTGGCGTAGCGGCACCGGGGCCAGCGGGCGCGGATCACCAGCGCCTCGTCGGGGCCGACCACGAAGGGGGCCATGGCGTAGGCGGCGTCCACAGCGGCGAGGCCCAGGTCGCCGGGCACCCCGGGGGTGGGGAACTGGTTGGGCACCAGCGAGATCCACGAGCGGGGCTCGCCCTGGGCGATCGGCGGGCGGTCCACGGTGAGTTCGCGCACCAGCCCGGCGACCCGCCGGATGCCCGCGCTGACAGTGGCGTCGGACGGCCGGGGCGGCGCCGCGCCTCCGATCACCTCGATTTCCATGGCCGGCACCCGGGCCGGGTCGGCTGCGGCGTGGGTGGGGTCCTCGAAGTAGTGCCGGGTGCTGATCGACCCTTCCCCCGGGGGCGGCGCCAGCCAGTTGCGCTCCCGCGGCTCGCCTCCTATGAGGATCTCGAAGCGGCCGTTGGCGTCGATGTCGAAGGACGTGTCATTGATCGCCCCCACCACCTGGTTGTCCAGCGATCCCCAGGCGGCGCCCGACTCGACGGTGATCGAAACGTAGGCGGCACCCTTGGTCTCGCCCCGCACCCGGTAGGCGTGATCGGCGGAGATGGGGGCGTCGAAGTAGATGGCGTCGGGGTTGTCGCCGAGGACCTTCCGGTGCGGATCGACGATGCGACCGAAGCGGGGGGCGGACGGGTCGCGCTCGAACAGCCCGACCAGTCCCCACTGCAGATAGTGCATGAGGGCCCGATGGGCGTCGACGGCGTCGTCAGCGGTTTGCAGGTTCCACTCGGGAGACACCCAGCGCTCGTCCGCCTCGCGCAGTACCTCGATCAGCTCAGCGAGGGCCCGGCGGGAGTCCGTGTCCATCGGGGTCCTTCTCAGTCCCCGGTGGTCACGCCGAAGTGGTCGAGGTAGGGAGCCATGGCCGTGCGCAGCCCGTGGGCGGTGAAGCCCCAGTCCTCGGGCCGGTAGCGGTGCACGCCGAACTTGCCCTTGGGCTTCTGCGCCAGATAGTCACCCACGGCGGCGGCGTAGTCGTCGGTGAAACGGAGGCCCATCTGCTCGCAGGCGGCGCCCAGGGTGGCTGCCGGGTCGCTCATCAGCCGCGTGTAGTGGATGTCCACGAAGCGTTCGGCGGGCACGGCCCCGGATTCGCGCAGGTCCACCGAGTCGTTGAGGGCGGCGGTGAAGAGTTCACACACGAGCTGCGCGATGAGATCCACGTCGACGTCGTCGCTGCGCAGCCATTGGATCGTGGTGGTCATGCTCACGGTGGAAGGCATGGTGCGGGCGGGGTCGCGGTGGGTCTGCACCACCCAGGCGTCACCGAAGGCCTCGAACAGCGAGGGCAACAGCATGATGTGGGCGGGCGTCTTCAGCACCCACTGGGTGGGGCCGGCGCCACCCCCGAGCACCTGCAGGAACCGTCGCTCGTAGTCGTAGTTCACCGCCGGGTCGGGAAACCACCCCTCCAGGGGGGCGAGCATGCTCCAGTGGAAGCCGCAGAAGCTGCCCTGGGTCAGGGTGATGCACTCGACGGGCAGGTCGCTGCGCAACTCGTGCATGGCCTGGAACTCCGGCTGGACATCGGCCCACAGCTCCTGCTCGCACTCGCCCAGCACCCCCGGATCGGCGCCGTCACCGGGCAACGGCACGGGGTGGAGGCCCTCGGCGGCGGTCGGGGCGCGCAGGTCGGGATGCAGGGCGAGCAACTCGAACAGGATCGAGGTGCCCGAGCGGGCAGGACCGGTGATGAACACCGGGGCGGGCACCGTCCCCGCAGCGATCTCGGGGGCGGCGTCGACCGCCGCGGTGAGCAGTAGGCGGGTGCGCAGCGAGCGCAGCAACTCCTGGCGGGTCATCAGCCGGCCGACCACGTGCATGTCAGAGGCGTCGACGGCGGCGACGAGAGCCTCGAAGCGCCCCTGCCAGTGCGGGTCGCCGAAGTCGCCGGGGGGCATGCCGCCGAGGGAGGCCACCGCCCGCCCCAGCAGGTCACCGGCGTCGATGGGCACCAGGTCCCGGGCCCGGCCGCCGACGGAGCCGGCCATCAGGTTTATGCGTCGCACCCAGTCGGGCCTGCTCAGCCGCTCGGCCATCGGCGGGAGAGCGGCGAAGACCCCGGTCATACGGCCGCCGAAAGTATCAGAATGCCGTGACTGGGCTCGCCCGGATCCATCCCCCGAACTCGCGTTCCTCAACGACGGCGACCCCGCACCAGCGGTCCCGGCTTCGCGCTGACACTGCACCTCGACACTCTGGTCATCCCCTACACGTGGTGCTCACCGCGGCTGGTGGTCGTGAACTCGACGAGCGACCTGTTCCATCCCGACGTACCGCTCGACTTCATCCGCCAGGTGCTCGAGGTGATGGCCAACACGCCTCAGCACACCTACCAGATCCTCACCGAGCGCTCCCGCGTCTCGGGCGAGCTGGACTGGCCGGACAACGTCTGGATGGGTGTCAGCGTGGAGAGCGCCCGCTACGCCTTCCGGATCGACCACGTCCGCCACGTCGGTGCTTCCGTGCGCTTCGTCAGTGCCGAACCTCTCCTCGGTGCCCTCCCGGAGGTTGACCTCACCGGTATCGACTGGCTGATCGGGGGCGGTGAGAGTGGCTCGCGTGCCCGGCCGGTCGAGGAGACGTGGCTGATCGACCTTCGCGAGCGGTGCTCCGCCGCTCAAGTCCCGTTCTTCTCCAAGCCGTGGGGTGACCGAACGCCGAATGCCGGAGGCCGCGACCTCGTGGGTTCGGCGCACGACGAGATGCCACAGCGCAACGTCGCCTTGACATGAGTCCACGCCTCGAGGAGTGGGATTGGTGGTCTGAGGCGAAACTGCAGGTCCTGGCGGACTACCTGCAGGCCGTAACTCTTATGTCACGCTATGGTGAAGCTATGTCCGAACTCACCGGGGCTGAGCGATACCTCAGGGGCCGACGAGAGGATCCGGCCTACGACCGCGCGTATACCGCAGCGCGACGACACATCGATCAGATCGATGCCATCATTCGCGCGTTCGACCAACGTCGATGCAACTTGAAGCTGAGCAAGGCGGAACTCGCCCGTCGCGCAGATCTTCGCCCTGAGGTGATTCGGCGGCTGTTCTCGGCGGAAAGCCCCAATCCGACCCTCTCGACCGTTGTCGCCCTCGCCGGGGCGTTGGAACTTGAACTGATAGCCGAGCCGTACGGGGACAGCCGCGCTAGCTGAGGACTCTGCGGTGTCTCTCGAATTCTTCGCGGTACATCTTGATTCGCCTGTAGTCCCGCGGGTTCGCCCGTTCTCGGCGTGGCTTGGACAGTCCGCCCAGACAGATGATTGAGGGACCGCCCAGGTCTTCAGCGTCACGGATCAAGAGGCACAAGAGTCGGTGGTTCATTCCGCCGCCCTGGACCCGCACCTCGTAGAGGCCGGCCATGTCGCCGTGCATCGCCTCCCACTTACCGCCGCCGGCGAACGCTGGTGGCGGCGCGTCGGCGAACGCGTCGAGCACGGCGTGGATCTCAGCTGCGACCTTCGGGGGTAGCCCGTCCAAGAAGTGGATGGTCGGCACAGATTCGCCTGCTTCGTCGGTGGAGGCGCGCCTAAAGAAGTGGATTAGCCACGGTCGGCGGGCAGGCGAGGTGGCCACGGCTACGTTTCACCGCCCTCATCAGCAGTATCAGAGTCACCAGACCGGCTCAGCGACGCAGACAGTGCCTCGAGCTTCGTCACCACTTCACCAATTTCGCCGAAGACCGTCGCAGGCAGGGCCTCCTCAGACCGGACCTCCAGAATGATCTCACCCCCGTCTATCGGCCAAGCCTGCCGGTCAGGCGGCCCAGCGTTCTGAGAGGACTTCGGCCTGCTCGATGACTGTCAGGGTGGCCTGTTCCTGCTTGTCGGGTGGGTAGCCGTGGCGGTTGAGGGTGCGGCGGACGAGGACGCGTAGTTTCGCCCGGACGCTCTCGCGCACTGTCCAGTCGATTGTGACATTGGCGCGGACGGTCTCGACAAGCTCTCGGGCGATGTCCCGGAGCGTCTCGTCGCCGAGGACGCTGACGGCGCTGTCGTTGGCTCCCAGAGCGTCGTAGAAGGCCAGTTCGTCGTCGCTGAGTCCGAGTTGCTCGCCACGGGCTGCTGCCTCCCGCATCTCCCGTGCCAGTTCGATCAGTTCCTCGATCACCTGGGCGGCCTCGATGGCCCTGTTCTGGTAGCGGCGCAGACTCTGCTCCAGCATTTCCGAGAACGACCGCGCCTGCACCACGTTTGTGCGCCGCCGGACGGACAGCTCGCCCTTGAGCAGCTTCTGTAGTAGTTCAACGGCGAGGTTCCGGTGGGGCATGCCGCGGACCTCGGCGAGGAACTCGTCGGACAGGATCGAGATGTCGGGTTTCTCGAGGCCGGCGGCGGCGAAGATGTCCACCACGCCCTCGGGCGCCACGGCGCGGGCGATGATCCGGCGTATGGCGTGATCCAGCTCCTCGTCGGTTCGTGCCTCACCGATCGCCCGTTTGACCAGCGCGGAGCGGACAGCCTGGAAGAAGGCCACGTCGTCACGGATCGCGAGGGCATCGGTGTGCGGCACCGCCAAGGCGAACGCCTGCTCGAGTGACCGGACCACGCCGAGGAAACGGTCCTTCCCGTTCTCCTGCGCCAGTAGGTGTTCCTGAGCCGGCGGCAGCAACCCGAGCCGTTTCCCGGGGCTGCCGGTCGTCCACTTCGACCAGTCGAAGCCACCGAGCAGATCGCAGCAGATTTCGTGTTTCTCCTGCATCACGGCGACGGCTTCGTCCTGGTCGATCGCCGCCGATCCTGTGCCGCCCTCTCTCGTGTAGGTGGCAAGAGCGCGTTTCAGCTCGTGTGCGAGCCCCAGGTAGTCGACGACCAGCCCGCCGGGCTTGTCCTTGAACACGCGGTTGACCCGTGCGATGGCTTGCATCAGCCCGTGGCCGCGCATCGGCTTGTCGACGTACATGGTGTGCAGGCTCGGCGCGTCGAATCCGGTGAGCCACATGTCGCGCACGATCACGATGCGAACGGGATCGTCGGTGTCGCGGAAGCGCCTGGCGAGCGCCTCACGCCTTGCCTTGTTCCGGATGTGTGGCTGCCAGTCCAGAGGGTCGGATGCCGAGCCGGTCATCACCACCTTGATCTCGCCGGATTCGTCGTCTGCGTGCTCCCACTCGGGGCGGAGCCGCACCAGTTCCCGGTAGAGGTCGACGCAGATGCGCCGGCTCATGCACACCACCATCGCCTTGCCGTCGAGCACTTCGAGACGCTGGGAGAAGTGCTCGACGATGTCCTCAGCGACCTGCCGGATCCGTTGGTCTGTTCCGACGATGGCCTCGAGTTGCGCCCAGCGGGTCTTGAGTCGCTCCTTGCGCGCAATCTCCTCGCCCTCGGTGGCCTCGTCGAATTGATCGTCGAGATAGGGCTGCAAGTCCTCGTCGAGAGACAGCTGGGCGAGCCGGCTCTCGTAGTAGATCGGCACGGTGGCGCCGTCCTCCACCGAGCGCTGGATGTCGTAGATGCTGATGTAGTCGCCGAAGACCGCGCGGGTGTTGGCGTCGCGCAACTCCACGGGTGTGCCGGTGAACCCCACGAACGACGCGTTCGGCAGAGCGTCACGCATGTGCCGGGCGAAGCCGTCGATGAAGTCGTACTGGCTGCGGTGCGCCTCGTCGGCGATGACGACGATGTTGCGCCGCTCCGACAGAGCCGGGTGCGTGTCGCCGCGCTCCTCCGGGAAGAACTTCTGAATCGTCGTGAACACCACGCCACCGGAGGCGACCGAGAGCTTCCGCCGTAGGTCGGCGCGGCTCTCGGCCTGCGCAGGCGTCTGGCGCAGCAGATCACCGCAGCGCGAGAAGGTGCCGAAGAGTTGGTCGTCGAGGTCGTTGCGGTCGGTCAGCACCACGATGGTGGGATTGTCCATGGCCGGCTCTCGGATGATCGCCCCGGCGTAGAAGGCCATCGTGAGGCTCTTGCCCGCTCCCTGGGTGTGCCAGACCACGCCGATCCGACGATCGCCGGGTCTGCCGCCGGCCCTTCCCCTGGTGCTGCCATCAGGTCTGGGATCGGGCGTGGGGCCGGGCTCGGCGAGGTCGGAGCCGCCGGTCGCCGGCGAAGTGGTCTGCATTTGGGCGGCCCGCAGGGTCTCGGTGACCGCGGTCCGAACGGCGTGGAACTGGTGGTAGCCGGCCATCTTCTTGACCAGCACGCCGCTCCCGTCGTCGTCGAACACGATGAAGTCACGAATCAGGGCCAGCAGCCGCTCGGGATCGCAAACGCCCTCCAGCAGCACTTGCAGACCGGTGAGGCTCGGGTCGGCCAAGTCCTCGCCCGAGATCGTGCGCCAAGGCTTGAACCACTCCCGCCCCGCCGTGAGAGTCCCGAG
>JAPONU010000078.1 GCA_026713745.1 bacterium | reverse complement strand
CCTTGACGGTGTAGGAGTACAGCACCTCGTCGGTGGCGTTGAGCACCAGTACGGGGCACCGCAGCCTGGCGTAGGCCGCGTAGTGGTCGTAGGTGACGACCGCCACGTAGGTCCACCAGTACCGCGGGCCGGCCTGCAGGTTGGCGATGAGTTCCCGCAGGTAGGTCTCGCCGTCGTTCTCGGTGGCGAAATGAGCCACGTAGTCGAGGATCTCCCGCTCCAGGAACTCCCCCTTGCCGTCGGGGACCCAGGTGCGCTTGAGGTCGTCGCGGGCCAGCCACTCCTCCCGCTCGTCGTCATCGTCAATGGCGAGGATCGGCGCGATGACCAGGGACTTCACCCGCTCCGGCGAATGGGCGCCCACATCGATGACGATGCTCGCACCCGTGTGGAACCCCACCAGGTGCGCCTGGGGGAGGCCGAGATGGTCCAGCAGGCCGATGACGGCGCGGGAGTAGTACGGGATCCCTTCGGCGGGTTGTTCGGGCGGGTGGTCGGACATGCCGAAGCCGGGCGTGTCCATGGCGATGACGTGGCAGCGCTCGGCGAACAGCGGCAGCGCCCTGGCGTACATGACCGAACTGCTCGCCGTCTGGTGGAGGAGAACGACCGGGGCCCCCTCACCGGCCTCGACGTAGTGGACCTGCCCGACCTCGGTGTCCGCGTAGCCGCGTCTCATGGCTCTCCCGTCGCGCCTCGCCCCCGGTTCCGGGAGGCGAGCATAGTATCGCCCGCACCGGAGGCCGGCGGAGGGAGTAGACATGCTCGAATTGGAGGGGACAAGCCGCAGGCTCGTCGCCACGCGTCACGGCCACGTCCATCTCCGGATCAACGGCGAGGGCGACCCGCCGCTGGTCCTGCTGCACATGGGGCTCGCCTCGGGCCGCATGTTCCGCCACATCACCCCGCGGCTGTCCGCCGGCCGGCGCGTGGTCGTGCCGGACCGCTTGGGGTTCGGGTGCTCGGACCATCCCCGGCCGGGGCTCAGCCTCGGCGACTACGCCGACGCCACGCTGGAGGCGCTGGACGCGGCCGGCATCGGGCGGTTCGACGTGGCCGGCGTCCACACGGGCGCCTGCGAGTCCATCGACCTGGCGGCCCGCCACCCCGGCAGGGTGCGGCGGATCGCGGTGGTCACCGTGCCCGTGTTCTCCCCCGAGGAGATCCCGGTCTACAAGGACAACTACCTGCACGAACCGGAGCCCGCCGCGGACGGGTCGCACCTGGACTGGTACTGGCGCTGGTGGCGTGACGGCGGGTTCGGCGGCGGGGCCGTGCGTTCGCGCGCCTGGTCGCCGGACTTGCTGCACGAGTTCGCCATGGATCATCTCGGGGCCCAGCCCGATCCCTGGATCGCCTATCACGCGGTGTTCGACCACCCGACCGGTGAACTGGTGGCGCAGGTCCGCCAGCCGTTCCTCGTGCTCGACGTGCACGACGACCTCACTGCCCAGACTGCCAGGGCACGGCCGCTCCTGCCTCCGCACGCCCAGGTGGTGTCGCTCCCGCACCTCACCGACGTGCTGGAACTGTTCACGACGGCCGCCGACGAGATGGCCGAGCACTTCGAGGGGTTCTTCGCATGACCGCGTGGCTCTCCGGCGGCCGCCGGGCGGGCCACCGGTGCCGTGGTGCTGCGGGTCTTGCAGTCCCGGCCCCCGGGCGCGGCTGATCGCCGGGCGGAACCCGCAGGAGTCACAGGATTCGTACGAGTCGCACGAGTCGCACGAATCATGGAGACAGTAGGGAATGCAGAGACACGAGGGAGACAATGATGAAACTGCCCGCCAACGACCGCTACGACTACGTGCCGATCAACGACCGGCCAACGTACGAGTGGCCCAACGGGACGCGCCTCGCCGTCTGCCTCTCCAACAACGTCGAGCACTTCGCCTACAAGGCTGGGATCGGCCTGAACGACTCGGCGGTCAGCGCGCCGCCCAACTTCCGCAGCTACGCCTGGCGCGACTACGGCAACCGCGTCGGCATCTGGCGCATGTTCGACACCTTCGACGAACTGGACATCCCCTGGTCGCACAACGTCAACGCGGCGGCCATGGAGTTGTACCCCGACATTGTGGCCCGCATCGTCGAGCGGGGCGACGAGATCATCGCCCACGGGCGGACGAACTCCGAGCGCAGCGACGGCCTCTGGGAGTCCGACGAGGCCCGCCTCATCGCCGAGACCACCGAGACCATCACGGAGCACTGGGGGCGGCGCCCGAACGGCTGGCTGGGCCCCTACATCGCCGAGTCGGCGGTGACCAGCGACCTGCTCGTCGAGGCCGGCTACCGGTACACGCTGCAGTCGCCCTGCGACGACCAGCCCATCTGGCTGCGGACACGATCGGGTCCGCTGCTCAGCATTCCCTACCCCCTGGAGCTGAACGACGTGGGTGCGCTGGTGCTGCGCCACCACACCGGTCCGATGTTCGCGGAGATGATGACGGACCAGTTCGACGAGATGCTGCGGCTGTCCGCGCAGCAGCCGCTGGTGTGCTCCATCTCGCTGCACACGTTCCTGGTCGGCCAGCCGTTCCGCCTGAAGCACCTGCGCGCCGCGCTGGATCACATCGTCGAGCGGCGCGACGAGGTGTGGTTCTGCCGGCCCGAGGAGATCGCCGCGCACGTGAGGGGCCTGCCCCCCGGCACCATCCCCGGGAGCGGTCCGGCGGCCGGCTGAGCATCGAGGAGCCGGAGCCGCCATCGAGACCGGCGTGACTCGCGGCGCGGGTTGCGGTGGCCCCGACGGTCCGGGTGTCGCGCCCCACGGGTCCGACTCACGGCGCCCCGTCGCGGGGCGGTAGGCTTTGTTCCGGTGATCGGAACGCCGTTCCGCTGAGTGAATCGAGGGCCGGATGCCGGACGTTGTGGGTTACCGAGCCAAGATCGGGGTGATCGTCCCGTCCACGAACACGGTCGTGGAGCACGACTGCAACGCCCTGCCGCTGCCCGGCGTCACCTTCCACGCCTCCCGGTTCTTCGTCGAGGCGCCCGACCTGAGTTCCGACGACGCCTTCCTGTACTTCCTGGACAGGATCCGCGACACCATTCCCGACTCGGTGCGCGACGTCATGACGTGTGAGCCCGACTACATCGTTATGGGCATGTCGGCGGAGACCTTCTGGGGGGGCAAGGAGGGCAACGCCGCCTTCGAGGAGCGCGTGCGGGAGATCTCCGGCGACATCGGGATCACGTCGGGGGCCGACGCATGCAATGCCGCCCTCGAACGGCTCGGCGTGTCGTCCATCGCCTGCATCACGCCTTACCAGGGCGTCGGCGACGAGCAGGTGCACAACTATTTCAGCGAGTGCGGCTTCGACGTGAAGCGAGTCGTCGGCCTGCGCTGCGACACGGCTACGTCCATCGCCGATGTTCCGCCGGAGCGGCTCGTCGCCGAGTTGCGTCGCCTCGACGGCCACGACGTGGACGCCATCGTGCAGTGCGGGACCAACCTGTCGATGGTGGAGGTGGCCGATCAGGCCGAGCGCTGGCTCGACAAGCCCGTGCTGGCCATCAACGCCGTCTGCATCTGGCACGCGCTGCGGGCGCTGGGGATAGACGACCGCTTCGCCGGTTACGGCACGATGCTGCGCGAGTTCTGAGATGTCCGGCGCGCCGCGGGTGATCGTCGTCGGCGCCGGGCCGGTCGGCTGTGTGGCCGCCGCCGTGCTCGCACGGCGCGGCGTCCACGTCACGCTCCTCGAGGCCGAGCCGGCGCTCCCGAGACAACTGCGGGCCTCCACGTTCCACCCCGCCACCCTCGACCTGCTCGCCGAACTCGACGTCACCGGTGAGTTGATCGGTCGGGGACTCATCGCCCGCCACTTCGCCTACCGCGACCGGCGAGCCGGCGTGGTGGCCGGATTCGACCTCGGGCTCCTCGCCGACGTCACCGCCCATCCCTACCGGCTGCAGTGCGAGCAGTTCAAACTCTGTGAGATCCTCCTCGAGCGGCTCGGTGCCTCACCGGCGGTGACGGTCCGTTTCGGGCACCGCGTCAGCGGCGCGGCCGACCGCGGCGACCATGCCACTGTCACGCTGGCGGACGGATCGGTGCACGGGGCCGACTTCGTGCTTGCCGCCGACGGAGCCTCCAGTGCAGTGCGCAAGTCGCTGGGGCTCGCGTTCGAGGGCATGACCTACGAGGACCGGTACCTCGTGGTGTCAACACCGCACGACTTCGCCGAGGATCTGGACGACCTGTCCTACGTCAACTACATCAGCGATCCCGACGAGTGGCTGGTGCTGCTGCGGACCGTGGGCCTGTGGCGGGCACTGTTCCCGGTGGGTGCCGGCGAGAGCGACGCCGAGGCGCTGAGCGAGGCGAGCGTGCAGCGCCGGCTCGGCGGGATCGCGGCGTTGCCGGGAGGCTACGAGGTGGCGCACCGCACGATCTACCGGGTGCACCAGCGCGTCGCCCCGACGTTCCGCGCCGGGCGGGTGCTGCTGGCAGGAGACGCCGCCCACATCAATAACCCCCTCGGCGGGATGGGCATGAACGGCGGGATCCACGACGCCTTCCTGCTCGCTCACGCGCTCGGCGCGGTGTGCGCCGGGGTGACGTCCGCCGACCGGCTGAGCGCCGCGGCCGAGTGCCGCCGCCGGCTCGCCGTCGACTACCTCGGGCGGCACACCCACCGCAACGCACGCAGCCTTGCGGCGCCCGACGGCGCGGCCCGGCGGCGGGCGCTGGCGGAGATGGCCGCGACCGCCGCCGACCCCGGCACCGCCCGCGAGTACCTGCTCGACGCATCGATGCTGAGGGCCCGCTGGGCGATGGACGATCTGCTCGAGGAGGCACGCGGCGGCGCCGGCGCCCCGGCGGGTCACGAGGTCGAGGTCGCATGACTCGGGAGCCCGGGATCGGAGGAACCAACGATGGAGCAACGACACAAGGAGGATCCGGCGATGGACGACGGTGACAGAGAGGATCGCGAGATGACCGCAACGGCGCTCAGGGAGGACTACAGCAGGGCCGGGTTCCGGGGCCGGCTGGGATTCGGGGAGAGCCCGGCCCTGGTGATCATCGACTTCGCCCTCGCCTATCTACAGGAGGGCTCGCCGCTGTACGCCGGCGTGGAGGACACGCTGGCCTCGTGCGAGCGCGTCCTGGGCGCGGCCCGTGAGGCGGGCATCCCCGTGATCATCACCCGGGTGGAGTTCCACCCCGGTGGCGTCGACGGGGGCGTCTTCTACCGGAAGGTGTCGGCGCTGAGCTGCTTCGACCGGGGCAACCCACTGGCGGAGCTGGCCCCGTCGCTGAAGCCCGAGCCCGGCGACATCGTCGTCACCAAGCAGTATCCCAGCGCCTTCTTCGGCACGTCGCTGGCCTCCACGCTCACGTCACTGGGTGTCGACACCGTGATCGTGACGGGCGTCTCCACGAGCGGCTGCGTGCGGGCGACCGCGCTGGACGCCTGCCAGTACGGGTTCATTCCCATCGTGGTCCGCCAGGCGGTGGGTGACCGCAGCGAGGCCGTCCACGAGGCGAACCTCTTCGACCTCGACGCCAAGTACGCCGACGTCCTCGACGAGTCCGAGGTGGTGGACCATCTCGCCCGCTGAGGCGACGCCGGTCCCGGTGGGCTTCGCGCCGGGCGGCATCGGCGCGGGCGTCGAAACCGGCCGGCAGTGCCAGGGTCGGCCTCGAAGTGGAACAGCGTTCCATTGACCGGAACACCCGAACAACGTACTGTACGATCCAACACGCCGACCTCGGGCAGGGAGTACGGCTCCCAGTCTTGGCGGCCGGCCTCCGGAAAGGACGAGAAGTGCCGCGAACCATCATCCCCATATCCATTCGCCGGCTCGCTGCGGTGGGTGCGGTCATCCTGGCCGTCACCGCGCTGTTGGCGTCGCAGACGTCCGCCGACCACGGTCTGGGACACAACGGCGAGACGATGACGCTGTCCAAGGACAGTGACATCAGCGACGGCGAGAGCATCACGGTCAACCTGTCCAGCTTCCTGCCGGGCGCCTCCATCACCGTGGTGACGTGCTTCAACTTCCCGGCGGCGGGACCGGCGGACTGCGAGTTGAGCAACTACGGCCAGCACACGGCAACCGCCGGCGACGACGGCACGGCGACCGTGGAGTATCCGGTGAGGGTGATCGCGGGGCGCTGCGACCACGAGAACCAGTGCTGGATCGTCGCCGGAGACGGTCTCGGCCCCAACGCCAACTACGCGGGCGTCGTGGTCAGTTTCTCCGGCACCGGTGACAGTGGCGCCGCGGAGTCTCCCGCCGCCGACGAGCCTGCCGCCGAGGGCACCGCCGACGGCAGCGGTGGCGACGCCGGGGCTGCGAGCATGGCCTCGATGGTGCTGTCGAAGGCCACCAACCTGTCCGACGGCGAGACGGTCACGGCGGAACTGTCCGGCTGGCCGGCAGGCGCCACGGTCACCCTGGTGACCTGCTTCGTGTTCCCGGCCACGAGCCCCGCGGACTGCGACACCAGCAACTACGGCCGCTTCTCGGCCACCGCCGGCGACGATGGCAGCGGATCGGTGGACTACCAGGTGTCGATGATCCCGGGTCGTTGCGATCCCGACAACTCATGCTTCGTCGTCGCCAGCGACGCCATCGGCCCGCAGGCCAACTCCGCAATGGTGCCCGTCACCTTCGCCTCAGCGGCCGGCGACGGCGCCATGGAGCCTCCCGCCGACAACGCCGCCGGCTAGGCGTGTTGTGAGTAATCCCCGAATCGGCCAATCCTTCGCCGCGAAAGCTCTGGTCAGGGGCTTGTGGGTCCGGCGAAATGGCCATTGCCGGCCAGTCTCGTAGAGGCTCGGCCCGCCGCGGAGCGATCTCCGTGGCGCCCGCCGTGCCGCTCGATGGCACCTCGGTGACCCGGTGAGTGGGCAGGCGGCCGCCGGGCGCGGGGCCCCGGCGCCGGCGGCGGCCCCGGCGGCCGCGGCAGGCGGCCTCACCGGGGAGATCCTCGTCGAGGACATGACCGGCGACGAACGGGCCCGGGCGGTGCGGGTCGAGGGGGTGCTGGACACTCTGGCGGCAAGCGCCACCGAAGCGGATCGCAGCGGAGAGTTCCCGCTCTCCCACGTGCGCACGCTCTCGGAGGCGGGTCTGCTGGGCCTGAACGTTCCCGCCCGGTACGGGGGTCTGGGCGGAGGGCTGCGCGACCTGGCGGCCGCCACCTTCGCCATGGCCACGTCCTGCGCCTCGACGTCCATCGCCTACTTCTTCCAGTGCAGCGGCACTTCGCGTGGCCTGCTCCCGCTGGCGGCCATCGACGCCGGGCTGTTCGACCCCGAGGAGGTCCCCGCGGTCCGGGGTTTCGCCGAGAAGGTGCTTCGGCGGATGGGCGCCGAGGGCCGCTGGGTGGCCAACTTCGCCAGCGAGTCGGTGCGGGTCAAGGACGCCGCCATCGCCATCGCCACCGAGGCCTCGCCCGCCGGCGGCGGTTGGCTCGTCAACGGCGTGAAGTCCTTCGGCTGCGCCACCGGGGTGGCCGACGACTACCTCGTGACCGCCAGGCTGCCGGGCGGTTCCACTGCTGAGCACCTCGGCGTGTTCCTCATTCCCCGCGACAGCGCAGGCGTGTCCAACCGGACCCGCTGGGACGCTCTGGGCATGCGGGCCTCGGCCACGCACGGGATCGTGCTCGAGGACGTCTTCGTGCCCGCCGACTGCGCGCTATCGGTCCCGGGCGCGTTCGTGAGGATGACCCAGGTGAGTCGGGGCAGTTTCGTCGGCAATCAGGTGGCGCTCTCGTCGGTGTACCTCGGTGCCGCGCACGCGGTGACGGAGTTCGCCCTCAACCATCTCCGCACCACCACCTACCACGGTACCGACGAGCCCATCGGCGCCGGAGCGCTGCACAAGCAACTCATCGGACGGATGCAGGCCTCCATGCAGACGGCCCTGGGCTGGGCCCGGCGCCAGCTTCAGCTGGAGACGTCCGACCCGCCCCTGATGTCCAAGGAGGCGGAGGTGGCGCACTGGCGCATTGCCAAGGGTGAGATCGCCGAGAACTGCTTCGACGTGGCAGTGACGGCGCTGAAGGCCTGCGGCACCGGCAACACGGGTTTCGGCTCGCCGATCAGCCGGGGGCTGCGTGACATCGCCATGGCGCTCGTGCAGGGCTTCCCGCCCGAGCGGGGGCGCCTCGATGCCGCCGAGTTCCTGGTGCACGGCGCCGAGGGTGCCCGGTTCGGGGCCGCCACGTGACCCGCCGGCGATGGTTCTGGGGGCTGGTGGGCGCCATGGTGTACGTCGCCGGCATGAACGACGAGGCTCTCGACAGGATCGGCGACGGCTGGCTCGCCCTGCCGCGCTGGGCGCACGTGGTGATCGTGGTCGTGCTGCTGGCGCTGGCCGTCCGGCTGGCGGCACGCATCCTCGCCGCCCGGAGAGCCGCCTACGACGCAGCCGTGCGTGCCGCGTTGGGTGGGAACTCGCCGGCGGAGGGGAGCTGACATGAGGATTCGCATTCTTGCGACGGCGGTCCTGGGCGCGCTGGCGTTGCTGGCCGCCGCATGTGCCGGAGGCGACGACGGTGCGGCGGAGAGGGCCGCGCAGGCGCGGGCGGCCGAAGCCGCCGAAGCCGCTGCCGAGGAGGCCGCCGCAGCCGAGGCGGAGGCGGCCGCGGCCCGGGAGCAGGCCGCGCTCGCTGCCGCCGAGGAGGAGCAGGCGGCAGCCGAACTTGCCCGAGCCGCAGCCGAAGGCGATCAGGCAGCGGTGGCCTCCGCCGAGGCGGCACTCGCGGAGGCCCAGGCCGCAGCCGAGGAGGCACGCGCGGAAGCCGAGGAGGCCGCCGAGG
>JAPONU010000077.1 GCA_026713745.1 bacterium | reverse complement strand
GGCGATGTCGAGGAACGTCCCCGCAGGCGGGTGTGCCTCCCCGAAGTAGTTGTCGCCCCAGCACTCGATGCCGCCGTCGGTGAGTATGCCGCACGAATGTTGGTAGCCGACGCTGACGGCACGGAACGTCGCTCCGGTCGCGTCGGGCGGGTCGGGGGACACAGTGGCGGTATCGCCCTCGTGCCACTGCACGCCGTTGGGCAGAAGGACGAACGGGCCCCAGCAGGCGATGGTCTTGTCGGTACGTACCCCGCAGGCGTGTTCGCTGCCGACGCTAATCCCTTCGAACCGTTCGTCAGGAGCCTCACCTAGCGGCACGAAGTCGACGCCGCGACATTCAACGATGCCGTCGTTGTGTAGTCCGCACATCTGGTACTCGCCGGTGCTGATGGTTCGGAAGAGTCCGGCCGGCGGGTCCGCGTCGCCGAGGATTCCACGGCCCCAGCAGTCGATGGTGCCGTCGATGCGCAGACCGCACGAGTGGCTATGGCCGGCGGAGACTGCCTGGAACCCTCCACCTGGAGCGTCGGTCTTGCCGTCGCTGTTGTCGCCCCAGCAGTCGATGGTGTCGTCGGTACGCAGGCCGCAGGAGTGTGTTCCGCCGGTGGTTATTTCACGAAACCTCCCGGCCGGCGCATCGGTCTTGCGATCGTCGCCGTCGCCCCAGCACGCGATGGTGTTGTCGGTGCGCAGGCCGCAGGAGTGTGTTCCGCCGGCGTCGACGGCGCTGAATGACCCGCTGGGGGCGTCGGCCCGGCCGTGACGATTGTCGCCCCAGCAGGCGACGGTGCTGTCGGTGCGCAGCCCACAGGAGTGCCACTGTCCGGCAGTCACCGCAACGAACGGCACGGCAGGTTCGGCCGGCGTCGGATCAGCGGCTGTGGTGGCGAGGGCGTCCTCGTCCGACGGTGAGGGTGCACCTGCCTGCTCGCCGCTCGAGCAGGCGGCAATCGCGAGCGCGAGGACCAGGATGCAGTGTCGCCGAATCGTCCTCTCCCCCGCGCGAATCTTGGCTGCCCTGCTGGCAGGTCGGAACACATCATTCCAACGCGATGAGGATCGGTGGCACCTCATTCAGGCTCGATCAGCACCACCAGATCGCCGCCGCCGACGAGGTCTCCCGCTGCTACGCGCACCTCGCTCACGGTGCCTGCGCAGCCGGCGAGAAGGTTGTTCTCCATCTTCATGGCTTCCAGGACCACCACCGGGTCGCCGGCCTCGACGGCGTCGCCGACGGCCACGAGCACCTTCACCACGGTGCCCTGCATAGGGGTGCGTACCTCGCCGCTGCCCCCGCCGGCGCCGGAGCCCCCGCCGCGGCCGGAGTTGCGCCTCGGCCGGCGGCTGGGTCGCTGCTCGGTTGCCGGTGTCGTCGCCCCGGGGGGCATCCGGAGTTTCACCGTGTAGCGCTTGGAGTTGACCTCCACGTCGATGGTGTGGTGCACCGTCTCGCTGTCGGCGGTCAGCGCCAGTTCCTCCGCCACCTGCATCGGCATCAGGCCCGAGAGGTCCAACTCGTCGGTCACCCAGCGGGTGGAGTGCGTCACGGCGGCGAAATCGGGATGCGACAGGATCGCCTCGTCGGCGGGGATGGTCGTGGCGATGCCCTCCACCTCCATCTCCCCGAGGGCACGCAGGGTGCGGCGGATCGCCGCGGGCCGGTCGGCGCCCCAGCAGATGAGCTTGCCGACCAGGTTGTCGTACAGCGGGCTGATCTCGTCGCCGGCCTCGTAGCCGGTGTCGAAACGTGTGCCGAAACCGTCGGGCACCACCAGCTTGGCAATGCGCCCCGGCGACGGCAGGAAGTGCCCCCCGGCGGGGTCCTCCGCGTTGATGCGCACCTCGATGGCGTGGCCTCGCAGTTCCACGTCGCTCTGGTCGAAGCCCAGCGGCTCGCCGGCGGCCACCCGGAGCTGCTGCTCCACGAGGTCCAGCCCGCAGATCATCTCGGTGGCGGGGTGCTCCACCTGCAGGCGGGTGTTCATCTCCAGGTACCAGAACGACCCGTCCTGGTACAGGAACTCCACCGTGCCGGCGTTCACGTAGCCGCAGCCCATCGCCACGGTCACGGCGGCCTCTCCCATGGCGGCGGTCACCTCCGCCGGGATGTCCGGGGCGGGCGCCTCCTCGATCAGCTTCTGGTGGCGGCGCTGCGCCGAGCAGTCACGGGTTCCCAGGTAGACGCAGTTGCCACCGCTGTCGGCCAATACCTGCACCTCCACGTGGCGTGGCCGGGGCAGGTAGCGCTCCAGGTACAGCTCGTCACGCCCGAAGTAGGCGAGCGCCTCGCGCCGGGCCGAGTCCAGCGCGGCCTCGATCTCGCCGGCGGCGTGCACCACTTTCATGCCCCGCCCGCCGCCGCCGTAGGCCGCCTTGACCGCCACCGGGTAGCCGTGCTCGCCGGCGAAGGCCACGACGTCGTCGCTGGATTCCACCAGCGGTGTCCCCGGCACGCTGTGCACTCCCACGGTCTCGGCGGCCCGGCGGGCGGAGATCTTGTCGCCCATCTGTTCGATGGCCTCCGGCGGCGGGCCGATGAAGGTCACCCCCATCTCCACGATCCGCCGTGCGAAGTCGGCGTTCTCGCTGAAGAACCCGTAGCCCGGGTGGACGGCCTCGGCACCGCTGGCCTCGATGGCGGCTCCGATGGCGGGCACATTGAGGTAGCTCTCCTCGCTGGACTGCCCGCCGAGTGCATACGCCTCGTCGGCGAGGCGCACGTGGAGGGCGTCGCGGTCGGGTTCGGAGTAGACGGCGACGGACCGGATGCCCAACTCCCGGCAGGTCCGGATCACGCGGACGGCGATCTCGCCGCGGTTGGCGATCAGGACCGAAGAAAACACGCCATATCGTGCCAGATCGTGAAGCGGAATACGCCTGCACGACCGATAATCCCGCTCACCGGACTTGTCGGTCCCCGCGGAGGCCACCGGCGATGACTCCCGAGAACGTCGCCAGGGAGCTCGCGGGGACGGTGTTCGGCCCTGTCCGTTTCGTGGCGAGTACCGGCTCGACCAATGCCGACCTGCTGGCTGCGGCCCGCGGCGGTGCAGCCGAAGGGCTGGTCATGGTGGCGGACCACCAGACGGCGGGACGGGGGCGGCACGGCAGGTCGTGGGTGGCGCCGCCGGGCGCGGCGCTACTGGCCTCGGCGCTCCTGCGGCCCCCCGAAGCGGGCTCCGCGATGGCCTTGCTGTCACCGGCCACCGCGCTGGCGGTGCGCGACGCCTGTGCCGCGGCGGGTGGGGACGTGCTCGTGAAGTGGCCCAACGACGTGATCGTGCGGGTGCCCGCCGAGGCGAGGGCGGCGGGGGAGCCGGACGAGGCCAAGCTGGCCGGCGTGCTGGCGGAACTGCATGTCGCCGCCGACGGTACGGCGGCCGTCGTGGCGGGCTTCGGTGTCAACCTGGTCTCGCAGCCGGCGCTGGACGCCACGGCCGCAGCGCGGGCCGGGGACCCCGACAGTGGCTTCAAACCGCTGCCGCCGATCGCTCTGGATGCCGTGACGGCGCGCCCCCCGGGCCGCAACGAACTGCTCGTCTCGGTGCTGCTGCGTCTCGACGCCTGGTACCGGCGCCTCCGCGGACCCGCCGGGGAGCGGGACCTGCTCGACGAACTCCGCCGCAACAGCGCCACGCTCGGGCGTCACGTACGCGTGCTGACGCCCGGGGGCACCGTCGCGGGCCGGGCCGAGGACCTGACCGCCGACGGGAAACTCCTCGTGGCGACTCGGGACGGAACGGTCGCCGTCACCGCCGGCGATTGCCACCATCTCCGCTCCGGGGTCAGCTGATCGAGCCACCCTGATCCGGCTCGCGGGGTCCCGCCGCCGCCGTCGCCCCACCCCGGCGCCCGGCCCGGGGGCGCAGGCCGCCGGGGTGGCCCTGAATGAGCCTCTGCGTCGGCGCGCCGTGCCCGACTACGCTCTGGTGGGATCTATTCGGGGGGAACCGGGAGGGTGGCCGTGAACGACCAACTGGACAGCGACCGCGACGATCAGGATTCGC
>JAPONU010000076.1 GCA_026713745.1 bacterium | reverse complement strand
TTGACGACTCGGGAGGCGTTGGTGGCGAAGCGGGGGTCGGTCGCAAGCTCCGGCCTGCCGATGACCTCGGTGGCCAGCGCGACCCATTCCGGGTTCGCCTGCACCGCCAGCATGATCACCGATCCGTCGTCGAGTTCGAACAGGCCATACGGCGCGATGAGGGCGTGGCGCCGGGCGGAGCGGGTCGGCGGGGCGCCGTCGGCGACGGAGGCGTAGGTCTGCGGTGCGGTCCACTCGGCGAGACACTCCAGCATCGACAGCGAGATCGCGGCGCCCTCCCCGGTGACGGCACGGCGGTGCAGCGCCGCCAGGATGGCGCTGAGGGCGTACATCCCGGCGCAGATGTCGGCAACCGAGAACCCCACCTTGCTCATCTGCTCGGGGTCGCCGGTGAGGGCGACGGCACCGGATTCGGCCTGCACGATGAGGTCGTATGCCTTGTCGTCGGCCCGCGGCCCGTCGACGCCGTAGCCCGAGATGTCGCAGGCGATCAGGTGAGGGTGGCTGGCGACGAGCTGTTCGGCAAGGATGCCGGCGCGCCGGGCCGCGCCGGGGGAGAGGTTCTGAACGAACACGTCGGCGCCGGCAACCAGTTCGTCGAACTGTTCCCGCTCGGACGGGTCGGTCAGGTCGAGCGCGATGCTGTCCTTGCCCCGGTCGCCCCACACGAAGTAGGTGGACTCGCCGTCCAGCCTGCTGTCGTAGTGGCGGGCGAAGTCACCGTGCGGGGGGCGCTCAACCTTCAGCACCCTGGCGCCGAGGTCGGCCAGATGCCGGGTTGTGAACGGGGCCGAGACGGCGTTCTCGAGTGTGACCACGAGGACGCCTTCCAGCGGCGCGCTCACGGTTCCATCTCCACCGGCTCCATGGCCACCGACGCTACGCCGTGTACGAAGTTCGAGGCGATCCGCTGCGGCTCGCCGGTCTGCCGCAGCGCCAGGCGCCGCTCGATGAGCTCCTCCAGCAGCACCCGGATCTTCATGCGTGCCAGGGAGGCGCCCAGGCAGAAGTGATGCCCGCCGCCCCCGAACGCGTCGTGCTCATTGGGCGAGCGGGCCACGTCGAAATGGAACGGGTCGGCGAAGGTGTCCGGATCGCGGTTGGCCGATGCGTACCACATCACGACTTTGTCGCCGGCGGCGATGGGCGTTGCGGCCAGGCTGGTCTCCCTGCGGGCCGTGCGGCGCATGTGCAGCACCGGCGTCGCCCAGCGGAGCACCTCCTCGACGGCGCTACCGGTGAGTTCGGGGTGCCGCTGGAGGCGGCGGAGTTCGTCGGGCCGTTCGGCGAACGCCAAGGCGCCGTGCACGATGGCAGTGCGGGTCGTCTCGTTGCCCGCGAAGACGAGCAGCTGGAAGAAGTTCCGGTACTCGGCCGGGCTCAGCCCACCGCCGTCGGCCGCGCGCACCAACTCGGTCACCAGATCCTCGCCCGGCCCGGCCCGGCGACGCTCGCCCAGCTCCTCGCCGTACACGAAGAGGGCATGGCTGGCGGGACTCCCGAAGGGCAGCAGGCGCAGCGGCGTGGTGTTGCCGAAGGCGTCGGGGGCCAGCGTGGGGCGGTCGCCGGTGCCCTCCACCAGATAGTCCGACAGCTCGACGAGGTAGTCGGCGTCGGCCTCGGGTATGCCGAGCATCAGCATGATGACCCGGATCGGCAGCGGTGCCGCAACCGACTTCACCCAGTCACCGCCGCCGGAGGCGACGAAACCGTCCAGCAGCTCCGCGGCGATGGCCCGCGTCGCCGAGGTGAAGCCCGCCACGTTGCGGGGCGTGAAGTGCCCGCTGACGATGCGCCGGAGCCGGGTGTGGTCCGGCGGGTCGGTGTCGATGAGCGAGCGGCGCGCCTCGAGGGCGTCGGCCTCGAGATCCCAGAGGTTGGTGTGGCCGATCTCCGACGAGAAGACCTCCGGGTTCCGCGACACCGCACGCACGTCGCCGTGCCGGGTGACGGCCCAGAAGCCGCTGTCTTCGTACGGATGCCAGGTGAGGCCGGGCGCGGCCCGCATGGCGGCGAAGCGGTCGTGGGGAATCCCGTCGAGGTACAGGCTCGGAGCGGTCACTTCCGGCGGGTTGCCGGCGATGGCCGGCGGGCTCGCCGGATCCATCGGTCGCACCACCCCCTCAGTTCCCGCCGACGGTCAGGACCAGCCGGCCTCGCAGGTCGCCGGCGCGCACCCGCTCGAGCGCCTCCGCCGCCCGCTCGAAGGGCAGGGTCTCCACCGGACCGATGATCGACGGCTCGCGGGCGGCCAGAGCAAGCAGCTCGTCGAGTTGCGCCCGGCTGCCCCAGACGCTGTTCATGAACGCGACTTCGTGGGGCCAGGCGCCAAAGCCCCATGGAATCCTCCCGCCGAAGAGTCCGATGACGACCACCATGCCGCGCTTGCGCACCGCGCCCGCCGCTTGGGCCAGGGTGGCATCGGCACCGATGAAGTCCAGCACGACCTCGGTCGGCGGGATCCCGTCGGCGGGATCGACGGCCTCGTGCGCTCCGATCTCGGTGGCGGTGGCGCGCTTGGCCGCCGAGATGTCGGCGGCCACGACTGTGGCGTCGCTGAGCAGCCGCAGGTAGCGGATGGCGAATTGTCCCAGCCCGCCGGCGCCGATCACGGTGGCCCGTGCGCCAGGGCCGCGGCGCCGCAACAGGTCCAGCGTGTGCCCGACGGCCCGGTATGCGGTCAGCCCGCCACACGCCAGGGGAGCCGAGGCGACCGGGTCGAGATCGCCGAGCGGTGCCAGGTAGCGGGCGTCCCGCACAGCCATCCGCTCGGCGTAGCCGCCGTCGGAGAAGATGCCGGCCTCGGCCGCGTCGGCGCAGATCATCTCCAGTTCGGCCGCGCAGTCGGCGCACCGGCTGCATCCCCACGGGGCATAGACCATGACCGGTCCCAGCCGGGGGTGCATGCCGGTCACCTCGTGGCCGAGGATCCGCGGCAGGGCGATGGGGAACAGGCCCTCGGAGATGTGCAGGTCGGAACCGCAGACACCGCAGGCGATCACATCGATCACCTCGCCGCCGTTGGTGGCCGGCTCGGGATGATCCTCGACGAGACGCACCGGGGCGCCGAAGTCGGTGAGCAGTACCGCCCGCATCAGTAGCTCTTCGGCAGGCCCAGGCTCTGCCGGGCAAGGTATGCCAGGATCAGGTTGTTGCTGACCGGAGCGACCTGGTACAGGCGGGTCTCGCGCAGCTTGCGCTCGATGTCGTACTCGGTGGCGAAGCCGAAGCCTCCGAAGGTGTCCAGGGCGGCATTTCCGGCTGCCCACGAGGCCTCGCTGGCCAGCAGCTTCGCCATGTTCGCCTCGGGTCCGCAGGGCTTGCCGGCATCGAAGAGGCTCGCCGCCTTGAAACGCATGAGGCCGGCTGCCTCGACCGCCGCATGTGCCCGTGCCAGCGGGAACGCCACGCCCTGGTTCTGGCCGATGGGGCGCCCGAAAACCACGCGCTCAGATGCATAGGCAGCGGCGCGCTCGCAGAAGAAGCGTCCGTCGCCGATGCATTCCGCGGCGATGAGGATGCGTTCGGCGTTCATCCCGTCGAGGATGTGCGAGAAGCCTCGTCCCTCGGTGCCGACGAGGGCATCCGGCGGCAGCTCCACGTCATCGAAGAACACCTCGGTGGTGTTGTGGTTCATCATCGTGGAGATGGGTCGGACCGTGAGACCCTTCACAAAGTCGCCACCGGTGTCGCGCATCTCGAAGAGGAACACCGAGAGCCCGTCGAGGCGGCGCTCCACCTCCGCGACCGGCGTCGTGCGGGCGAGCACCAGCATCAGGTCGGAGTGCAGCGCCCGCGAGGTCCAGATCTTCTGGCCCCTCAACATCCAGCGATCACCGTCGCGCGTGGCGGTGGTGCTGATGGCGGCGGTGTCGGATCCCGCTCCCGGCTCGGTGACTCCGAAGGCCTGGAGCCTTGTCCGGCCGGCAGCGATCTCGGGGAGCCAGCGTCGCTTCTGATCCTCGGAGCCGTGGCGCACCAGCGTGCCCATGACGTACATCTGGGCGTGGCATGCACTCGGATTCCCGCCGCTGGCGGAGATCTCCTCCAGGATGACCGATGCCCCGGCGAGGCTCAATCCGCCACCGCCGTAGTCCTCGGGGATCAGCGTTCCCAGCCAGCCGTGCTCGGCGAGGTCGGTCACGAACTCGGTGGGGTAGCTGTCGGGCTCGAGCCCCTGCCAATACTCCCCGGGGTAGCGGCTGCACAGCCGGCGGATCTCCGTCCGGATCGTCTCGAAGTCGGCCGGTTCGTCGAAGTTCATGGCGCGGGTACTCCGTCCTCGGTCGTGGCGGTCATGGTCCTCCCCGATCCCTGCCGGCATCCGAGCCGAGGTAGGCGGCCTGCACGAGGGGGTTGGCCTGGATCTCCGCCGGGGTGCCGACGGCGATGACCTTCCCCTGATCGAGGGCGTAGACCCGGTCGCAGATCCCGATGATGAAGTTCAGATCGTGGTCGATGACCAGGACCCCCGCGCCGATGGCCGCCGCCGTGGCGCGGACCCGATGGATCATCTCCAGCGACTCGGCGTCGCTCATCCCGCTCGTGGGCTCATCGAGAAGCAGGAAGTCGGGCCGGGCCGCCGCCGCTCGCGCCAACTCCAGCCGCCGGGCGTTGCCGTAGTCCAGCTCGCGGGCACGGCGGCCACGGAGCTCCCAGAGTCCGACGCCCCGCAGCAGGGTCTCGGTGTCCGGCCCGGGTCGGTCCGGCCGGTGGCGCTCGGCGACGAGGGCCGCGATCTCGACGTTCTCCCCGGTGGTCAACGAGCCGAAGAGCCGCAGGTTCTGGAAGGTGCGTACCAGGCCGCCGCGGGCCACGACGTGGGGAGTGGCGCCGGTGAGATCCCGACCGGCGGCGATGCAGCGGCCCGAGCTCGGCGCCACGACGCCCCCGATCACGTTCAGCAGCGTGGTCTTGCCGGCGCCGTTGGGGCCGATCAGCCCGACGACCTCGTCACCCTCCACGCCGACGTGGGCACCTTCCAGAGCGCGGAAACCGCCGAAGTCCACGGTGACGTCGGTGGCGGCGAGTGAGCTCGCCTGCGCCGGCGGGGACTCCGCGGCCACCGGCGGCGTGTCCGACCCGACCGATCGCCGCCACCGGCGGCGCAGCAGCCAGGTGTCGAGTTCCCAGTCGTCCAGCAGGCCCGACGATCGGAAGATCATGAATCCCAGCATCGCCCCGCCCAGGAAGATCCCCGTGAGCCCGTCGCGCAGCAGCCAGTCCAGGGCCGCCACGTTCACATCCGGGCCCGCCAGGTAGCGCATCGCTTCCAGGCCGATCGTCATTACGACGACGCCCAGGAGCGCCCCGGTGACGCTGTTCCGCCCGCCGACGATCAGCATCGCCAGCGTGATGAGCGTGTACTCGAAGAAGAAGAAGCGCGGTGTGATGACCCCCAGCACGTAGACGCGGAGTGCGGAGCCCACGGCCACGATCGCGACCGACAGCAACAGGGCGACCATCTGCTGGGTCGCGGGGTTGATGCCCACGGCCCGGGCCGCAAGGTCGTCCTCCCGCGCCGCCTGGGCCAGCCGGCCGACGCGGGTCTGCCTGAAGAGCCGGGCAACCAGGATCGAGACGAACAGCAGCACGTAGACCCACGTGCGACCCTCCAGCTTGTTCCCAAGGCTGAAGGAGATGCCCGAGCGGCCCCCGCCGGTGAGATCGGTCCAGTTGCGAGCCACCTCGTGCACCACGAAGAGGAGAGCCAGGGTGATGACGGCGGCGGAGATCGCCCCGGTGCGCGCGCCCGAGCGGGTGAGACCCAACCCGATGATGAACGCCGCCACGAGCGTCACACCGATCGCCGCGAGCGTCGCCACCGCCGGATGCACGCTCACCTCGGCCAGCCCGAACGGGGCGTCGGGAATGATCTGGGCCTTGCGCCCCGGTGAGATGGCGAGGACGGCGAACGCGTACCCGGCGATGGCGCCGAAGCCGATGTGGCCGAACGACATCACGCCGGTGTTGCCCACGTAGACCCCGATCCCGGTGACGACGATGGCGTTGATGAGCATCTGCGTGACGAGGTCGTCGCGGGCCGCACCGCCGGTGGACGTGTAGGCCACGGCGCCGCCCACCAGCAGCCCGAAGAGGACGACCGACCCCAGGATCGGTCTCAACACGTGGCGGCCCGGGTCGTTGCGCATGCCGCTGCCCGCCGAAGCGGTGGGGCGGGGCGCCGCTCTGCTCCTCGGTGCACGGGCGAAGAGTCGTCGCAGCCCGGCGCCCCGCCCCACCTCCGCGGGTTCGTATGTCGATGCGCCGCTCCGGGACATCGCGGCCATCACACCCTCTCGGCGCGGCGGATGGTGACCATCCCCTGCGGGCGGAAGACGAACAGCAGGGCGATGCACACGAACACCATCCCGTCGGTGAGGCCGACCAGACCGTCGGGCAGGCGCGAGATCAGCAGAACCTCCACAAGACCCAGCGCCAGACCACCCAGGACGGCGCCCCCCAGGCTGCCCAGCCCCCCGATGAGGGCGGCCAGGACGCCCTTCAGCATGGGGGTGAGTCCGGCGGTGGGGTCGGCCTGACCGGTTCGCATCAGCCAGAAGATCGAGGCCACTCCGGCCAGGAGCCCCGACAGCACGAACGCCCCCCGGATGACCCGGTTGCTGCGGACACCCATCAGGCGGGCCGCCTCGAAGTCCTCTGCCGCGGCGCGCAGCGTCATGCCGAACATCGTGCGGCGCACCAGCCACACCGTTCCGGCAAGCGTGATGAGTGTGAAGCCGATGACCACCAGGTCGTAGATCTCCAGGTTCACCCCGCCCACGCTGACGGTCTCGAACAGCCAACCCGGCCGGGCGAAGGTGCGCCGGTTGGCCGACACAGCCATGACGAAGATCGCCTGGACCACGAAGTGCACGCCGAACGAGGTGAGGACCATCGTGAAGTCCGAGGAGTTGCGAACCCAGCGGAACGCGGCGAATTCGATCCCGAGCGAGGTCAGCATCGAGGACGCCAGGATCGCCGGCACCAGCACCCACCAGTCCAGCCCCAGCGTGAAGAGCGCGTAGCCCACGTAGGCGCTGACGGTGATGAGTTCCCCGTGTGCGAAGTTCACGAGGTGCATGACGCCGAAGATC
>JAPONU010000075.1 GCA_026713745.1 bacterium | reverse complement strand
TGACCTATCGCGAGCTGAGGCGCAAGCTCCGGGCGCTCGGCCGCGAGTTCGAGAGCCAGGCGCGAGGCTCGCACGAAATCTGGCGCAACCCCGCCACAGCCGGCCGGACGACGATCCCGAACTGGGGAAGCAAGGATCTGAGAGTCGGCACGATCGCCGTGATCCTGCGCGACCTCCACCTCGACAGGGCCGACTTCGACCGGGCCTGAGTCGCATCACACCGATCCCACGGGCACTGGCGCTGCCGACGCCAGGCGAGCGCCTTGGGAGCCGTCGATGGTCACCGCCGGTCCTCCCAGCGCCGGAAGTGCTCCAGCACCGCGGCGTGGTGGTCCGAGTAATCCTTGCCCTCGTGGAACGTCTCGTAGACGACGGCCAGATCGCTCTCGTCGAGCCCGTACAGATGGGCGACACAGGCGTCCAACTCGCAGACGAGATCCTGCTTCGTGGCCTCGTCACGCACCGAGCCCACCGGCACCCCCACCTCCGCTGCCCACTCGGCGTAGCGCTCATCGACAGCAGCGAGCCGCCCCGCGATCTCCACGACGCGCGCCCCCACCGGGTCACTGTCGATGTCAGCGTCCGGAATTGGGAAGTTGTTGAGGATGTGGAAGTTCAGACTGAGTTCGACAACACAGCGGGCATACCAGTCCAGAATCATCGACGAGAGGATTCCGAGCACGAACGCCGCGTCTCCGGTGGTACCGCTTGGGTGGAGAAGATACGGGGCCTTGTTCGTGAGCACGATGTCACCGGGCACGAGGGCGGTGATCACCGTTCGCGTGTTCGTCCGGTTGGTGACGTCCCGGAACGCGATGCGCGGGTGCCTGCAAGGCAGAGTGCTCGGATCGCTGATCCAGCCCTCGTCGAACTCGCTGAACGGCGACTTGGCGTGGCCGTGCGCCCGCTGCCGCTTCTCCTGCAGGTGATCCGAAATCTCTGCTGCGTTGACCGAGGCGTAGTAAGTGCCAGTGTCAGGTTGCCAGATGTCGAAGGAGGCGCCTTTGTAGACCAGCCAGTGGGACCCGTCGCCGGTCATGGCTGCTCGTCCCGAGTCGAGGGCGAATCGGTGGCGGTCATTGGTGGCGTCAAGTTCCCGGTGCGGCCGGCTCGCCCACCGTCGAGGAGGAATCTGTGCTTGTCGAAGGTGGCGTGGAGTTCCGCCATTGGGCGGACGCGCCATTGTCGAGTACGAATCGGTGCTTGTCGTTCGTGGCGTTGAGGTCGCCCTGTAACGGCCGAACCCTCCATGTGCGGTATGCAATGTTCGGAGGCCGTCCGTCCGTCCGTCCGTCCGTCCGTCCGTCCGTCCGTCCGACCGACCGACCGACCGACCGACCGACCGACCGACCGGGGCATCGAGGCGAGGATGGGTGTTCATCTTGCGCCAGACGCGAAGTGCGGCGCGCGAGGGAATCTGCGGGAACGACGCGGAGTCGGACCAATTGGCGAATTCCCCAACAGGAACCGTCTCGGGACCGGCCACGATCAGACGCCGGAAGTGGTCCGGGGAACTCGCCGGTCCTGGATAGATCGCTACATGAGGCGTGTCCTCAAGGCCACCCCCTTGGAGGGGCCGGCCACGGCCGCGATCGCTTGGTGGAGGAGAGGAGCGTGACGGTGTAGCGCGGGTCGACGTCGTCGAAAACCCACTGCCGGGTGTTGAGACAGGTGACGACCGACATCGCCGCGTGATCGCCAACAGCGACACCGTGTATTGCTTGTGTACGTCCTCGAAGACCCATCCCGCATGATTGAGCAGGGTCGTCGCTGACAGGACTGTCGAACCCTGTCGAACCCTGTCGAACCCTGTCGAACCCTGTCGAACCCTGTCGAACCCTGTCGAGTCTAGCAGGTCGGGGTCGAGGTTGAGGAGATTCCGCCGCCAGTCAGCCATTCCGGCGCTGGCGATAGCGCTGCGCGGGAGTACCAGACCAATTCGACCCTCGTCCCGGGCCAACTCGAGATTCGCCCAAGCGAATGCCTTGTAGAGGTCTGTGCGGCCCGCGCCGAGATGCGGGAAGGCACTTCGGAGCACGGTTCGAATCTGTTCGGCCTCGGCGAGGTCCTCCTCGAAACGTGCATCCAGGTCCGGTCGTTGGCGTCGGAACTCCGTGATGGCAGCGTTCATCCTCTGGATCGGCAGACTGCGGATTCGCGGCAGGTGTAGACCCCACCAAACATGTTCCTGCACCACGACCTGCTCCCACGGTGGGTTGCCGAGCAGGCAGTCGAAGCCGGGGTTGTCTCGCAGCACCACCTCGGGGAAGGCTGCCGGGAAGTGAACCGGTTGAAGGTTGCCGATCGCGGTTCGGACATGTTCGGCGGCGGCCTCATTCAGCAGGGTGGTCTCGTCGAATCGCTGCGGCAGCGTGCATGCTCCGGCACGTTGTGCAGAGATCAGGTCGAACAGCGCCTCCGCCGGTGCCACGGCTGCCCGGGCCTGTGCGTGCGCCTCCCGCGCCTCGTCGATCTCGGCCTTGTTCGCGTCCGAGGTGAGGGCCAGCCGCCTGAGAGCGCCTTCGGCACGGCCCAGCAGGCCTTCGATCTGGTCGCGGAACAGGCTCGGCGCAACCGGATCGGCACCAGGGTCCAGCGCCACGACGGCCTCGTCGAGTGTTCCGACGCCGGTGAGGCTGTCGCCGCAGACGAGGTTGTGGTCCAGCAGCGACAGCGGCAGCCCGGGCACGAACGTGTGGACCCAGATGGACAGGCGGGCCAGTTCCACGGCGACGCGGTTGCGGTCCACGCCGTAGACGCAGTGGCGGGCGACCTGGCGGCGCAGCAGGGAGCCGGTCTCGATCTCGACGCCTGCTCCGAGGTCGCCGAGGGCCTCGAGGGCGGTGTCGCGCAGGCGGTTGAGTTCGGCGGTTACCGCTGGCACGGGGTGCAGCGCCAGCCATGCTGACAGCCGGGCCTCGATCCGGTCGAGTGCCGCCACGAGGAAATGCCCGGAGCCCATGGCGATGTCCGCACACCGGAAGTCGAAGAAGGAGTCGGCCAGCGCGGCGGCGTCACCGGCCGCTCGCAGGCCGTCGAGACGGGCCACGTGATCGCCCAGTGCCGGTTCGAGAGCGTGGTCCAGCAGGTGCTCCACGGCGAAGGGTTTCGTGAAGTAGCTGCCGGTGGCCTTGCGGACGCCCGACCGGTTGAGCAGGTACACAGCGCCGGCGACCACCTCCAGGGGATCGTCACCGCCGGCGGGGACGTACTGGTCGTGCCCCTTGATCCTGCGGACCGTGAGATCGTCGGTCGCCACGGCCAGTCGCGACTCCAGCAGCCCCTCGTAGATGGTGCCGAACTCGCGGACCGAGAGCGATCGGAAGTCCACCGGCCCGTGTCCCTCCTCGCCCTCGTCGACGAGCAGTGCGGCCAGGGCCGGGGCGAACTCGGCGTCGGTCAGCCGCAGCGAGGCCAGCGCGGCCCCGGCCGGGCTCACGCCGGGATCGTGGGAGAACAGCCCCCCGTCGTACGGCGGCACACCCCAGCCGGAGTTCCCGGCGTCGACCGCCCGCCACAGTTGCCGCACGTCGTCCCACATGTCGGTCGCCTCTGCGTCGTAGTCCGTCCGGCCGCCGCGGCGGTCCTCGGTCAGGCGGCGGGCCATCCGCTTCAGGGAGTGGTCGGCGTACCGGCTGTTGGTGCGGTACGGCAGGAGGTCCTTGTCCTCGGCGTAGGCGACGAACAACAGCCGGAACAGGATCGTCATGACCTGCTCGTAGGCGTCGTCCAACTCGCTCTCGCCGGGTTGGTGACCGAGCCGGGCGGCCACCGCCTGGGCCAGTGCGGGCACCGTCTCGAAGTAGACCCGCTGTCGCAGCCGTACGGCCAGATTGCTGGCGAAGTCCTCCGACCGCTCCAGGATCTGATCGGTGGTCCCGCCGTCTGCAAGAGCATCGGTGGAGAACAGCAGCGGCAGGTAGCCGGCCCCCTCGGCGGGCAGCAGCGAGAGGTTCAACTCCACGAACGTCTCCGCCCGGCCCTTGCGGCCCACGCCGGTGTCGGGGCGGGCCGCGTAGAGGCGGATCTCCGCTGTGCGTGTGAGCACCACCCAGTCCACGTTGTGCTGGTCGGCAACCGCCAGGCCGCGAGACACCGGCGAGGTTCCGTCGAACCGCTGCGCCGGGGCGTCGAACGGCTCGTCCTCGTCGCAGAACACGGCGATGGCACGGTTGCGACCGTTGACGGTGAGCAGCGACGTGTTCGTGGACAGGACCTCCACGCCGAAGCCGAGACGCTCCACGAGCGGGCGGCCCCGCAGTCCCAGCAGTGGCCCGGCCCGCCTGACCGCCGCCGGCCACGCGGGCATCCCGGGAACGCCGGCCTGCAGTTCCTGCGCCGCCAGCAGACCCACGTTCCGCAGCCCAGGCGTGTCTGATTCGAGTTCCGGCAGGGCGGCCAGCAGGAACCGGGTGGCGGCGTGCCGGTTCGGTTCGTCGAGCGCCACGGCCGCCAGCCGCTCGGCCTGCGACACCTCGACGCCGTGGTGAACGGCCGGCTGATCGCCAACCGGCCCGCACAGCGACGTCTTCCACCCACCGTGGACCGGATGGACGACCACCAGCAGCACCGGACTCACCCGACCCGCCCGGCGCTTCGCCCATGCCGCCCGCAGGTCGCCGGCGCTCGGCCTGCGCACAGCCCGAGCCAGCACCACCTCCAGCCCGTACGGCGCGGCCTGCGTGAAGAGCCCGTCCGGCGACATCGACGCCGGGAACCCCTGTGGCGCCACCCAGGTAACCGGATCACGCTCGGCCAGGAACGCGACGGCATCCCTCGATCTGATCGCTGCCACCTCTGGTTCCGTCCCGCCCAGTCCTGGCCGGACACAGTCGACGCGCTGAGGTCGAGCGTCCGGTCTGCCTCCCCGGACTCCCGCTCAATTCGGGCTGACGGGCTCGTGAGGGGCGATCTGTAAGTGGCACTTACAATCCGCCCCTGCAGGGCGGCAAGGACAGCCATCTTCCGGCGGTGCCGTTGGCTGGGAGGAAGCGCCGGTCCGGCAGCGTCCGCTCGCCCCACGAGCCAGGTGGGCGCGGCCCCAGCCGGTGGAGCGCGTGACGACTGCCCGTAGCCTGGCCGCAGTATTCGGGAGCGGCTTCGAAGACTCCCCCCTTGGTGACGCGACCCCCGCAGATCCGCCGCCGTATCGTCGAATCGCCGGTTCGCCCCGGCCCACGACCGACCTACGCCCGCCGGACGCCATGGCTACGCTGCAAACCATCACCGAGTGCCAGAAGTGTGACCGCGGGAGCAGGAGAATGCAATGAGAGTTACCTACATCACGAAAGAAGACGTTGTCGAGCGAGTCACGGAGACCGCTCGCAGGGCAGGCCTCACGTTCGATGAGTTCATGGCCGACGGGTTGGCCGACAGGCTGACGGATGGAGACTGTCGAGACGACTGGCTGATCTATCGCGACTTCTTGATCGACCAGTGACCGTGACGGGTCTCCGAACCGCCGCCGAGGAATTCGCCGCGCGCCTCAACCACGTCATCGTCAGCGCTGTCGGGACAGCCGAGAGATTCGGTGTGGATATCTCTCGCAGCGGCGACCAGGCCGTCGTCCAACTCGCACCCACGGGCGACATCGATTCCTCCGGACTCGGCCTACTCCGATCGTGCGACGATGGTGACCGCCCGGCGCTGTTCCTGCGCGCCAAGTTCACGGTCGAGATGGACGTCGAGAACGCCAATCTTCGCGTCATGTCATCGACAATCGGTCTGCGGGTAGATGTGACCGGCGGCCGGCGACAGGCGCGACCGATCGTGCGGGTGGAGTTCGACCGTCGCCGACTGCAGTCGGGCCGGGCGACGGCGCACGTGCATCTCCATGCCAACTCGCCCGAACTTGCATGGGTCTACGGAACCAGCGCTCGGCCGGCTCCTGATCTGCACGCGCTTCACTTTCCCGCCGGAGGGCGGCGGTTCCGGCCGACGCTGGAGGAGTTTCTGCTCTTCCTCGACCGAGAGAATCTCTTCAACGACTGGAAGGACGGCTGGAAGCCGAAGCTGATCCAGTCCCTCGAGGCATGGGAACGCATGCAGGCACGCGCCACTGCTCGGCAGTTTCCCGACGAAGCCGTCGGTGCGCTCGAAGCGATCGGGTACAACGTGACGGCGCCCACCTGGGATGCCGCTGTCTGAACTCGGTGTTCAGTGCTGGGTATCCGCTCCGGCAGCTCAGCGCCGCGCCGGATCGGGCCTGACCCGTCCCTTCAGCTCCTTGGGAAGCGGCCTGCTGTGCACCACGACGAGCTTCTTGTCGGCGCGGGTGAGGCTGGTGTATAGCGAGCCGTGTCGGCCGAGGTTCTTCTGGAAGTCGGCCGGTTCAACCACGACCACGCCGTCGAACTCCAGGCCGCGGGCCTGCACCGCTCGCATGATCCTGAGGGTCGCTCGGCGGATGGGCTCAGCGCCCGATTTCGGAGGCTCGCGGAGCGTGAACGTCGTCCGGTTCGCCGGCCCCGAAACACGCCGCCACCCCCACTCCAGGACGTTGTCCCGCACCCCGTCGAGGTGATCCTGGCTCCAGACGATCACGGCCACGACGCCGTCGCTGAACTCCTCGGCGAGTTGTCTGGCCTCCTCCTCGGCTCTCGCGAATAGGTCCGACGAGCGCACACGGCGAACCCGGACCGCATCCTCGCTGCCGCGGCGCAGCGTCCCGTGGCTCCGTTCGCGGCGTGGCAGAAGCCAGCCCGCGTACCGGAGGATCAAGTCGTTCGAACGGTACCCCGTGTCCAGGATCTCGGGCTCGAGGGCCGAGCCGTCCTCCGGACCGACTCCCAGGTTCGTCAGCAGTGATTTCCAGGAATCCCAACTGACGTCGGCCCGTCGCTGGTTCATGTCGCCGAACAGCGACCATCGCCCCTCGGGGCGAAGCAGCGTGTCGAGGATCCTCCATTCTGCAGGTCGGAGATCCTGAACCTCGTCAACGATCACGTGCTCATAGAGAGCCTTGCTCGACGGCGGCAGGATCGCCATGCCGATACTGGCGAGGAACAGGAGGTAGGAGGCATCTGTGCGTGTGTTCTCGTAGCTCCGGGCTGAACTCAGCCAGTCGCGGCAATCCGGGGTCAGGTCGTTGACAAGATCGCTGCCTGACGTGCACGCCTCGATGATGCGCATCGCGACGAGTTGCACCTTTTTCTCGGCATTGGACAGCCGCGAGAGTTGGTCTGCCAACTCCACGAGGGCACGGTCGGCGACGCGACCGATCATCCAGTCGGTCTGGAAGGAGTGCTCGTTCTCTCGGTGCAGCGGCTGGGTGAACCCGCCGGCCGGGTTCTCTCGAGCGAGCTTCCCTTCAGCGAGGCCGCGGACGAGGGTCTCGACGCTGATGACTTCGACCCCTTGGGCGCCCGTCTCGTCGAGGACGCTGTACACGTGGGTCGTCCACTCGTCGGTCGGACCGACGAGCGCCACCCGTCGGAGGCGCCCGGGGTTGTCGGCGTGCGTCAGGAAGGCGGCACGGTGCGTGGCGACGATTGTCTTGCCTGTCCCCGGGTGCCCTTGGACGGCCAGATGCTTCTCAGCGCTCCAGGTGACGTATCTGTACTGGTCCGGCTGGAGGGTGCGCAGTACCGAGTGGAGCCGGGTAGCCCGAGGGCGATCTATCGTCTCCCTCACGAGGCGGTCGGCCCGCGCGAGCCTCCCGCCGGTCCGGTCGTCGGCAGGCGCGGTTGCCGGCCCCGGCAGGTCCACGTCCTGGCCGTGGGGGTCGAGGTGGTCCTGGGGTTCTCCGCCTTCTGGTTCGGGAGCGTCGTCAGCGGTGCGCGTAAGCGGTTCCAGCGGTGGTTCTACTCCTGTTGGTGCCGGTCCGGCCGGTGGACCAGCCGGTGGCGGTGGGATGGTCGGAGGCTCGGCGTCTCGCCGGAAGACCGAGTTGCGGTCCACGCCCGGCTCCGGATCATCGGTGAAGTGGGTGATGTCGTCGCGTCTGACTTCGAAGGTTCGTCGCGCGAGCAGTGACCGTGGATCCGGGGCGGATTCGCGGTCGGGTACTCGCGCCGGGTCCCAGTTCGGCCCATCGTAGAACAGCCCGGCGAGAGGAGCGACGTAGCTCACGAACAGCACCGAATCGTCGTCGACGTGCGCCCGTGTGATGTAGAAGTCGTCGAGTTCGGCATCCTCGATGTCGAGTGCGACCCGACCGATCAGCGGCTCGCAGACTCGTCTGATAGCCGGGGTTGAGCGCCCCCAGATGGTGTTGGCCGACCCCTCGAACGGCCACGAACGTGTCTGCGCCTCTCGGCAGGCTCTCAGATAGGTCTCGTTGATTGCCCGCTCGGCATCGAGTGCGTCGTCGTAGTCGGAATGTGAACTCATTGCACCACCTCCAGCGAGCAGAGGGCAATCTCCTGTAGGTGGAGCGCTCCCGCTCTGGCTTGTTCGATCTGCAGGCGGCCCTCCTCGTAGCGGTGCTGCTGGTTGTTCAGTTGCGCCTCGTGGAGGGAGATCGTGTCCGGTCTGTTGCGCGCTCTCAGGGTGTCGATTCGTTGCCGGATTCCGGCCAATCGACGTTCGTGGGTTTCGGCCAGGCCGGCGAGGCGGGCTTCCACGAGCCGGCGGTTCTCAGCGGTGCGCCGATCCTGCTCGGTCCGGTGCTTGAGCGCCAGCAGGTCGTCGCACGCCCGAACATGGCGGGTCATCCACTTCGGGCCAACACCGGAGGCCGGTTGCAGTGCGGCTTCGGCCAGGTTCGCCAGCAGCACGGTGCCCGGCAACTCGTGGGCGGCCCCGGCGGCGGCGGTGACGGCTGCGGTCCAGAGTTCGGCGGCGGGGCGGACGCCGTTCCAGCGGGCGACCGCCACCAGCACCAGGTACCAGCCGGGCGGGATCTCCGTGCTGGCGACCCGAGCGGCGCCGAAAGCGCGCTGAGAAGCCCTCGGGATGCGCACAGCGGCCCGCACAAGTGGATGATTGGCGCCCAGTAGGTCGGCGCCCTGCCGTCGGGCCGTCTCCTGGTCGAGGCACAGCGTTATCTCGTCCTCGTTGCGCAACCGAGTGTGGTAGGCGGCCACCTCGGCGTAGGAGAGTTCGCGGTCGTTGCTGAGGCCCAGCAGGTTCCGGGCCATCTCGGCGTTGCCGGTCAGGTGCAGCCACGGCCCTTCGGCGCTGCGGCGACAGACAGCGCCGGGGGCCGAGGCGGCCCAGTCCTCCAGCAACCACGCCAACTCGGGCTGACCCACGTAGCGGCCCGAGAGTCGAACCTCGTTCTCGAAGCCGTCCACCTCGGCCCTGTCCAGCACGTTCAGCGACTCAGCCGCGTCCTCCACTTGCTGCGCGATGCCCGCCTTGATGCCTCGCGCCACCAGAGTCCGGTCGATCGCCGCCAAGCGCTGCTCGGGCGTCAATGAGAAATCGAACATCGTTCGCCGTATTCCCGGCAGTTCCGAGCGCAGGATCGGCTCCAATTCACCTATCGAGGTCTCGAAGACGCCGATCCGCTGATGGACACGGGCGATGATGTCGCTCTCGATGGTGCCCGGCGTGTGGAAGTTGAGGATGAGGATCTTGTCCTCTGCCTGCCCGAAGCGGTCGATGCGGCCGATGCGCTGCTCCACCTCCATGGGGTTCCAGGGCAGGTCGTAGTTCACGACCGCCGAGCAGAACTCGAAGTCCAAGCCCTCACCGGCGACCCTCGTGGCCAGCATCACGTCGTCGTGACCGTCCCGGAAGCGCTGAAGCAGCCCCGGTCGGTCGGCCTGCGGCACGCCACCGTGCAGTTCGCAGACCCGGAACCGTCGATCCGTCTCCAACCGCTGAAGCAGATAGGCGAGAGTGGCGCGGGAGAAGGTGAACACCAGGACTTTCCGGCCCTGACGCACGATGGCGTCGAGCGCAGTCACGAACCGGTCGAACTTGGTGTCCACGTCGCCCAGAGCCCGGGCAGCAGCCACCACGTCACCGGGCGGGGACTCCCAGGAGTCGTCGCCGGCGGAATCACCGGCGTCGCCCGCGGCGTCGGTTCCCGGACCCGGCACCGCGGGCGGCGAGAGGTCGTCGTCGGGGTCGTCGAAGGCGCCGTCCTCGTCGGTCCAAAGCTCCGACGAGGTTCCGCCCCCCCAGCCCAGCACCTGGAGCCTCGTGGCCTGCAGGCACGAGCCGGCGAGGCGCAGCGGCATCTGGCCGACGAAGCCGACCGGCATCTTGAGCGCGTCGGCCCGTCGAACCTGCCACCGGTACACGGCGTCGTACAACCGGCGCTCCGCAGCGGCGAGGTCCACGTCCTCGGTCCATGGCTCGCGGACGGTGTTGTCCTCGGTTACGTCAGCCTTTCGTGTGCGGGTGACGATGCTTGCCAGCGAGTTCAACTCGGCTATGAGGCGTTTGGCCTCGGCCCGTTCGCTGGGTTCCAGCGGCGCACGCGCCAGCAGATCCTCCAGTCGCTCGAATTCGGGACGGTTCGTGATCGACGGACCGAACAGGAGACCATGGATCGACCGCAGAATCCTTACGAGCCCTTCGGGCGCGGCGTCGGGGTCGGCCAGCAGAACCGAGACGCGGTGAAGCACCGCGTTGGGTTCCAACCGTCGCTCCAGTGTGTGCGGGTCGTCGAAATCGCCGGCGTCCAGCAGGTTCAACAGGTTGAACAGGTCGCGGTTGCCGAGATTCAAGGGCGTGGCCGACAGGAACAGCAACGTTGCAGCCCATTCGCTGAGCAGAGCACCGAGGGCGTGGCTGCGAGTTCCGAGGTTGCGCAGCGAGTGGGCTTCGTCCACGACGATCAGATCGAACCGGGGGGCGAGGGCGCCGATCCGCTCGAGACCGGGCCAGGCGCGAAGGCGCTCCAGGGAGCAGACCCCCCTCCAGCGGGCCGGCACGGCATCCCTCTCGAGCCGTTCCAGCAACTCGTTCAGCCGGGAGCCGTCCAACTCCTCGGTCTCGTAGCCGAATCGCCGGCGCATCTCGTCGCGCCACTTGTCCACCAGCCCGGACGGGCACACCACCAGCACCCGGTCGGCCGCGCCGCGAGCGTCGAGTTCGGTCCAGACGAGGCCCGCCTCGATCGTCTTGCCGAGGCCGACCTCGTCGGCGATCAACGTCGCCGAGCGGTCGGCGAACGGTCGAACGGCGCTTCGACGCGACTCCCGGTTGGCTCCGGGGGTGCTCGTCTTCCCACGCCGTGCCGTCAAGCTGTGCCCGGCGGTCTGCAGCATTTTCATGACCGGGATGAACTGGTAGGCCCGGAACACGGTGCGGGTGGCGCCGAAGGAGTAGACGGTGTCGGTGAGGTTCTCGCCCAGCTTGGCCCGCGTGAGCGTGGCCGCCACCTGCCGGACGTCCCCGGGCGGCCGGCTGACCCAGCCCTCGGGACCGTCGTCGAACTCCGCGTGGGCTATGCCGCCCTCCCACACCCACTGCTGAGCACCATCCAGTCGGACCCGGTACCGCCAATCGGCGCCGACGAAGCTGCGACTCCTGACCGTCGTCTCCCGACCGTCGGGGACGGTCACAACGTCGTCGTGCAATGCGAAGCGGGGTCGCGGGAGGAGGTCGGCCGAGTCCCAGTAGTGCCGGAACCAGGCGAACGCGCCGGCACCGAACGCGCCGGAACGGGGCGGGTCGGCACCGGACGGGTCATCACCGAACGAGTCATCACCGGATGTGAGCGAGCCGCGCTGAGGTCCGATGGGGGCAGCGCCGTCGGTCACCAGCATCACCGCTACGCCCTCAGCCGACTGGAACCGGTAGTTCCCCACCGGGAGCACCACGCCGGTGGCCTCGGGGGTCAGGTGCCGGCACGCGGGCACCTCCTCGAAGCCCTCGGGTAGGCCCTCGCCATCGGTCAACGGGCGGCCGACCAGCAGAAAGCGATCGGCTGCGGCGGCCCTCAGGACCTCGGCGGCGTCGGCGACCACCGGGTGGTAGGTGAAGTCGTAGGTCATGTTCGAGTCTTCGTCCGAGTCCGCCCTCGTTCGACTTCCCATGCTTCGTACACGAATCAGTGGTCGAAGACGCCGGCCTCTTCGCATTGCCGTGTCCACGCTTCCAGTTCCTTGCCGTGACGGATCGTTTCCCGGGTCAGCACCTCCGGCTGTTCAAAAAAATCATTCCAGTATGCTCTCCGGCCTGCGAGGAGCCTCTGAATCGTGCAGTCGAATGCCTGTAATGCGACGGTGGCCAGTTCGGCGCCGGTGACGGTTTCGCCTCGCACCCGGTCGCCGTGGAGGTGGCGGGTCCACTCGTCATCTATGGCGGCCAGGCCCCAGCGGGCGCCGAGCAGGCCGCCGGCGATGGCGGCCACGGTGTCGGTGTCGTGACCGACGCGCACCGCCGCCACCAGGGCGTCACGGAAGTGTTGGGTGGGCGAGTGCACCGGCGTGGCGACGACCGCCCAGAGCGCCGCGCTGAAGGCGGTCACCACCCAGCCGTTGGGGGTGAACAGCCGGCGGGCCTCGGCGGCGTCGGGGCAGGCCAGGGCGGCGTCGATGATTCCCTCCCAGCGCCGCCGGCGCGACTCGTCGGGCAGGAACCACAGGCCGGAGCGGACGGCCTCGGCGAAAAAGGGCCCCCCGGCGCGCAGGTCGTCGGCCGTGTCGTCCTCGCCGTCGTTCCGGAAGTCGTGCCAGCGGTCGTGGATGGCGCAATTGACGGCAGTGGTCCAGAGAACGCAGGCGGCGACCGAGTCGGGGTGGGGATGGGTCAGGGCGGCCACACTCGCCGCCAGGGGCGCAACCTCATCGTCGTGGTAGCCGCTCAGCGCCACCGCGCTGGTGCGCATCAGCGCGCCGTTGCCGGCCGACCGGGGATTCCTCTCGCTGAACCGGCGGGCCACATCGGCCACATCACCTGGTCCGGCGGCCGCGCCCAGGATCCTGGCGGTCTGGTTGCCGACGTCGGGCGGCCCGCCCCGGTACCAGCGCAGGAAGTTGGCCGCCATGGCGGGCACGTCGATTGCGGGCGGAACCCGGTACTCATCGGGGGCACCCCCGTCGCAGGACTCGTCCCGGTGGGGGTCGGCGTCGGCTGCCTCGGCGTAGCCGGCGGCCAGCGCGTCGAGCACGCCGAGGGTCATGGAGGTGTCGTCGGTCCAGCCTCCCAGCGCCCGGCGACGGTCGAAGCCGCCGCCGGGCCGCATGACGATCTTCTCGTCGGACCGCGGGTAGGTGGTCTCGTAGAAGGCACCGAGGGCGTCGCCCACCGCCGAGCCGACGACCGCCCCGACGGCCCTGTCGGTGGCACCGGCGCTCAGGTACATGCCCCCGGGTGTTTCCGGGTTGGTGGTGTCGGGCATCTGGTTCATGGCTCCTCCTTCGTCGAGAGGGCGGCGACGCGGCTTGAACGGCCTCCCGTCCGCCCGGTTCTTGTCACTATGACGATAACACTACGGAGCGGTAATTGTCAAGACAACACCAATTGCTAGGATGAGGACCGTGAGCAAGGACCGCCCCTCGCCCGACCCCCGTCCGCCCGAGCCCCGGCCTGAGGGCTATGACCCCGGTGTCTTCGCGCCATTCGCCGTGACGGTCGACGTCGTGCTGCTGACGGTTGTGGAGCGTCAGTTGAAGGTGCTGCTGATCCAGCGCGGCCACCCGCCCTACGCCGGGGCATGGGCCCTGCCGGGCGGCTTCGTCCAGCCGGACGAGGACCTGGCCGACGCTGCGGCCCGGGAACTGCTCGAGGAGACGGGCATTGGTCAGGACCGCAGTCGCCTGCTGCAACTCGGCGCCTATGGGCAGCCGGACCGAGACCCCCGGATGCGGGTGGTGACCGTGGCCTACGGGGCGGTCGTGGCACGGCTCAGCGAGGTGCCCCGGGGCGGGAGCGACGCGGCGCACGCCGAGCTGGTGCCGGTGGCCGACGTGCAGAGTGACCGCCTCCCGCTGGCGTTCGACCACCGCCGGATCGTGGGCGATGCCGTGGCCAGGCTGCGCGCCGAACTCGACACGAGCGACGTGGCGGTCGGCTTCTGCCCACCCGAGTTCACCATCCGGGAACTGCGGGAGGTCTACGAGGCGATCCTGCAGACCGAACTCGACTCCGGGAACTTCCAGCGCAAGGTCACGCAGCGCAAGGGATACCTCACGCCGACCGAGCGCCGTGTCACGCCCGGTGAGCGGGGTGGCCGGCCCGCCACCCTCTGGCGGGCCGGAGACGCCGGGGACTGAGCCGCAGCAGCCGGCGGGTCAGGTCCGGCGCAGCAGGTCCGTGAAATCGCCGACGGCGCGGTGGGTGATCCCGGCGGGGGACGCCTCCGCAGGCGGCACCCCGAAGAGCCCGGTCGACATGCCCAGCGAGCGCGCCGCGTCGAGCGTGCGGACATCGTTGTCGATGACCAGGCAGCTGGCGAAGGGGATCTCCGACACCCGGCGCAGCATCTCGAACACTCCCGGGTCGGGTTTGCGGATCCCGATGTCGCTGCTGACGACCCACGGCGACAGCGCCTCGAAACCCGTCCATGCCCGCAGGCGCCACGACCACTCGGACACGTCGTTGGTGACACAGGCCACCCCGATGCGCCGGCGGAGGAGTGAGCGCACGAATTCGGCTGCGCCGGCGCTCACCGACATCCGGCCCGTGTAGGGCCCGTGGGTCCAAGTCGGCTCGCCCGTGAGGCCGCAGGACGCCCACAGCTGATCGGGGGTGAGGCGACCGAGGGTGGCCAGGCGGTACAACTCACGGATCTCGGCGTGCGAGGCGGTTGCGCCGGCCTGGCGAACGAACGGGATCAACAGCTCGCCGACCGGATCGGCCGGCTGGAACAGCACGCCCCAGCCGCCGATCACCACCAGCCGCAGAACTCGGGAAGTAGCGGTGGGCCCAGGTGAGTCCGACGTGGAGGCGGGTGCCGGGACCGCAGCAGCATCGGGTTCGTCGGCGCCCGGTTCGCCGGCATCGGGTTCGTCGGCGCCCGGTTCGTGGGCATCGGGTTCGCCGGCATCGTCCGTCTCCGGTTCAGGTTCCGGAGGGAGTTCTTCGATCTCTCCGGGCTCGTCCTCGTTCGGAGTCCCGTCTGCATCGGGCTCGCCTCCCGCCGGCCGGCCGGCGGGCTCTTCGGGCTCGTCGGCGGCCTCCGGCTCCTTCGGCGGCTCCGCCTCGACGGCGGCTTCTGGCGCGGGCTCTCCGGCAGTCGCGGTCACGGCGTCGGTCTCGTGGCCGGCGGTGGGACTCTCCTCGAGCGACGCGGTCCAGTCGGCGGTGGAGGCGGCGGTGCCGGTTGGGGCCAGATCTTCGTCCTCGGGGACTCCGGGGAGGTCCTCGAAGTCGCCGGACAGGTCCTCGATTTCGCCGGGGAGGTCTTCGAAGTCCCCGGACAGGTCCTCGAAGTCGCTTGGTGACCCTGGCGGTGTTGCAGGCCGTGTTGGGAGGTCTTCGAAGTCCCCGGACAGGTCCTCGAAGTCGCTTGGTGACCCTGGCGGTGTTGCAGGCCGTGTTGGGAGGTCCTCGAAGTCCCCGGACAGGTCCTCGAAGTCGCCGGACAGGTCGTCGTACTCCGCAGTGGTGAGGTTGGCCCAGTCGACGTCGTCGCCGACGACCGCGGTCCCTGCCGCGTCCTCGGGTGGTGCCGTCCAATCGACGCCGGTGTCAACCGAGCCCAGCGGGCCGGCCGCCCCGGTCGTGATCGCGGCGCCGTCGTCGCCGGTCCCGGTGGCGACGGCGGGAATCTGCTCGCTGTCGGCCTTGGCCATGAGGGCGCCGGCCCTGCGCTTGCGGAGGCGCCTGATGTACCACCACCCCAACACGTTCAGCAGCATTGCCAGCACGAACAGCGCCGCCGCCGCGAGCCCCACGAGCCGCAGCGTCTTGGCGGTGGTGTTCTCCTTGTGCGCGGTCATGCGCACCGCAGTCGCCCTGTCAGCCGATGAGTCCGCGGTGAGAGCCGTCCAGGTGAAGTTTCCGCCGCCGCTGCGCAGGTCACCCGGCAGATCGATGTTCAGGCTGATGGTCAGCCCATACAGCGGTATGTCGCCGCCATAGTCACCGACGGCACCCCGCACCCGCTCTCCCAGCCCCTCGTTGAACGCCAGGGTGTCGAACAGTTCCGGCAGCGCCGCGGCGGGGTCGACCCGGCCGGCGACTTCCCAGGTCTGCTCGGCGAATTCGGCCCGGCGGCGCAACTGGAATCCCCCGAAGACCTCCGGTCCGGCGATCTCCGCCAGGATCGACGGAAGCTCCTCGGCGCTCCCGAAGCGCTTCGAGGCCCGGACCCACAGCAGGTTGTCGGCCTCGCGGGTCGGCCCGGTGACATCCCAGCCGGCGAGTGCAAGGTCCGCTAGGTCCAGTCGGGTGGCGAGGTCGCCGAGCGCGTCGGCGGCGGCCCGGTCGAGACTCACCCCCACCTCCACGGTGCCCGAGCCGTTCTCGGCCACGTCGATGTCCACGCCCACGCCCACCTCGCAGGCGGATGCCACCAGCAGGGATCCTGCCAGGGTGAGCGCGAGCAGCAGGCGCCGCGTGCTGCGGCCACCCGCGCGGGCGTCGCGGGCCGGCGGGCGAGCGTGCAGGCTGCCGGCGCTGCCGGCAAGCCCGTGCCAAGGTCGCACGGTCAGTGGGCGACCATCTCCTCGACGGCGGGCGGGGGTTCGAAGCCTTCGACGGCCTTGAAGACGATGCGTCGCTTCGGCGAGCCGTCGGCGTTCCCGGCGTTCCCGGCGTCGGGTTCGGGAGGTTCGTCCGTGGCATCCACGATGATGATCTGCCCGGCCCGGAACTCACGGTGCAGCAGCTGCTCCGACAGAGGATCCTCCACGAGCCGCTGGATGGCGCGGCGCAGCGGCCGTGCCCCGAGCGTGGGGTCGTAGCCCTCCTCGGCCAGCAGCACCTTGGCCTCCGGGGTGATCTCGAGGCCCATGCCCTGGCCTGCCAACTGGTCGGCGACCCGTCGCATCATGAGGTCGACGATCAGGGTGACCTCCTCGGGGCTGAGCTCGTGGAACGCGATCACCTCGTCCACCCGGTTCAGGAACTCGGGCCGGAAGTGCTTCTTCAGCGCGTCGGTGACCTTCTCCTTCATGGCCTCGTAGGACACCGCCTTGTCAGCCCGGGCGAAGCCCAGTGTGGCCTTGCGCAGGTCCTGCGTGCCGAGGTTCGAGGTCATGATCAGCACCGTGTTCTTGAAGTCCACCGAGCGGCCCTGGGCGTCGGTCAGGCGCCCCTCCTCGAGGATCTGCAGGAGTGAGTTGAACACGTCCGGGTGGGCCTTCTCGATCTCGTCGAACAGCACCACGGAGAACGGCTTGCGGCGCACCGCCTCGGTGAGCTGACCGCCCTCGTCGTAGCCCACGTACCCGGGGGGCGCCCCGATGAGCCTGCTGACGGTGTGCTTCTCCATGTACTCCGACATGTCGAGGCTGATGAGCGCGTTGTCGTCGCCGAACAGGAACGCTGCGAGGGTCTTGGCCAACTCGGTCTTGCCTACACCCGACGGCCCCAGGAAGATGAACGAGCCGGAGGGCCGCTTGGGGTCCTTCAGCCCGGCCCGGGTGCGGCGGATCGCCTGGCTGACCGATCCGATGGCGCTGTTCTGTCCGACGACCCGCTTGTGCAACTCCTCCTCCATGCGCAGGAGCTTGGCCGTCTCCTCCTCGGTGAGCTTGTAGACGGGGATGCCGGTCCACACCGACAGCACCTCGGCGATGCCCTCCTCGTCCACCTCGTCGAACAGGTCGACACCGGCGCTGCGGGTCTCGGCTTCAGCCGCTTCACGCTGCAGCAGCAGTTCCTTCTCACGATCCCGCAGGCGGCTGGCCTCCTCGAAGTCCTGCGACTCGACGGCCTGCTGCTTCTGGGTCGCCACGACGTTGATCTCGGCGTCGATCTCCAGCAGGTCCGTGGGGATGTCCATGCGCTTGAGGTGCAGGCGTGAGCCGGCCTCGTCGATGAGGTCGATGGCTTTGTCGGGCAGGTGACGGTCCGAGATGTAGCGGTCGGCCAGATTGGCCGCGGCCACCAGCGCCTGGTCGGTGATCGTCACCCTGTGGTGGGCCTCGTAGCGATCGCGCAGCCCCTTGAGGATCTCGATGGTGTCACCGACGCTCGGCTCGGCGACCTTGATGGGCTGGAAGCGGCGCTCGAGGGCCGAGTCCTTCTCGAGGTGCTTGCGGTACTCGTCGAGGGTCGTGGCCCCGATGGTCTGCAACTCACCCCTGGCGAGCATGGGCTTGAGGATCGACGCCGCGTCGATGGCCCCCTCGGCTGCTCCCGCGCCGACGAGGGTGTGCAGCTCGTCGATGAACAGGATGATGTCGCCGCGGCCCTTGATCTCCTTGAGGACCTTCTTGAGGCGCTCCTCGAAGTCGCCCCGGTAGCGGCTGCCCGCCACGAGTGCACCGAGGTCGAGGGTGTACAACTGCTTGTTCTCGATGGTGCCGGGGACCTTGTCGGCCGCGATGCGCTGGGCGAGGCCCTCCACGATTGCGGTCTTGCCGACGCCCGGCTCGCCGATCAGCACCGGGTTGTTCTTCGTGCGCCGCGACAGCACCTGCATCACGCGTTCGGTCTCGCGAAAGCGCCCCACCACCGGGTCGAGCTTGTTGTCCTTGGCCATCTGGGTGAGGTTGCGGCCGAACTGGTCGAGCACGTGCGAGGTGCCCGAGGACTTGCCGCGCCCGCCGCCGGCCGGTGTCTTCTCGCCGCGCTCGCCGCCGCTGCCGTAGCCCGAGAGCAGCTGGATGACGTGCTGGCGGACCTTGGCCAGGTCGGCTCCCAGCTTGGACAGCACCTGGGCGGCGACGCCCTCGCCTTCCCGGATGAGCCCCAGCAGGATGTGCTCGGTGCCGATGTAGTTGTGGCCGAGCTGCAGAGCCTCGCGCAGCGACAACTCCAGGACCTTCTTGGCCCGCGGCGTGAACGGGATGTGGCCGCTGGGGAGCGTGCCGCCCTTGCCGATGATCTCCTCGACCTGCTCGCGCACCCGCTCCAGGGAGATGCCGAGCGACTCCAGCGCCCGTGCGGCGACGCCCTCGCCTTCGTGGATGAGCCCCAGCAGGATGTGCTCGGTGCCGATGTAGTTGTGGTTCAGCAGCCGCGCTTCCTCCTGGGCCAGCACGACCACTCGGCGAGCGCGATCTGTGAATCTCTCGAACATCGGCTTCTCCTGCTGTCGACACGTCGGTGCTCTGTGGGTTGGCCAGGACCAACAACGCCGCCGGCGCGGGCATTCCAAGTGTACAGGCGAGGCCCCTGCCGGGGTATCCGGGCTTATCCTCGCAGCGTGACAACGATCGCCCCGGAACTCGTGCTGCCCAGCCTCAGCACGGACCTGGCCCACGTGGAACTTCGGCTGCGAGCCGAGGTTTGCTCCGACCTGGATTTCCTGTCCACCGTGGCTCGCCATCTCATCGACGCGGGCGGTAAGCGCATCCGGCCGGGCCTGGCGATCGCTTCGGCGGGGATTGCCGATCCGCAGGGCCGGAGTTGTGCCGACGACGTGATTGGCGGTGCGGTGGCCGTCGAGCTCGTGCACATGGGGTCGCTGTACCACGACGACGTGATCGACGGTGCCACCACGCGACGCAACGTGTCGAGCGTGAACGCCACCTGGGGCAACGCCACGGCGATCCTGGCGGGTGATTTCCTGCTGGCTCGCGCCAGCCAACTCGCCGCCTCGCTCGGGACCGAGGTGGCCGAACTGCTGGCCGCCACCATCGGGAAGCTCTGCGAGGGGCAGATCCGCGAGTACCAGGACACCTACAACTGCGATCGGTCGGTGCAGAACTACGAGCTGTCCGTGAGCGGCAAGACGGCGTCGCTGCTCGCCGCCTCGTGCCGGGTGGGAGCGATCGTGGCGGGGCATCCCGCGCCGCTCACCGAGGCGCTCTCGGAGTTCGGGCACAGCTACGGGATGGCGTTCCAGATCATCGACGACATCCTCGACGTGATCTCCAGTGACGAAGAGCTCGGCAAGCCCGCGGGCCACGACCTCCGGGAGGGCAACTACACCCTGCCGGTGTTGCTGGCGGTCCGATCCTCCGACGGGGCCCGCCTGCGTTCGATCCTGGGGCCCGGTCTGAGTCCCGAGGAAAGCGCTCTGGCACGCGGGATCATCCGCGCCGGACCGGGCGTCCCGGAGGCATTCGCTGCGGCCTCGGTGTGGGCGGATCGAGCCGCTGCGGCTCTGACCGAATTGCCGGACACCCCTGCGGCCGCCGCCCTGCGCGCCGCCGCCGAGCATCTGCTCGGCCGAGTGGGCTCTCCCGACGCCTCGGACGGGGCCGTCGGCGTGGCAGACTGGCACAGTGGTCTCCAGCGGTGACCGGCCGCAGTTACCCGCCCCCGCCGACCGCCTGATTGTTCCGACCGCACAGCCGGAGGGTTCCCATGCCGCTGGACGACGTACGCATCGGGCTCACCTATGACGACGTGCTGCTGGTGCCGCGCCGGTCGCGGGTGCGTTCTCGCGGGCAGGTGAGTCTCGCCACCCGCCTGTCGCGCCACATCACGCTCGACCTGCCGATCGTGGCGGCCAACATGGACACCGTCTGCGAATCGGAGATGGCGATCGCTCTGGCGCGGTTGGGCGGCATCGGCATCATCCACCGGTTCCTGCCCACATTCGCCCACGCCACCGAGGTCGAGAAGGTGAAGGCGGCAGGTGAGGATCTTCTGGTGGGTGTCGCCGTCGGCACCGACCACGACATGATGGAACGCGCCAAGGGTTGCGTCGCCGCGGGTGCCGACGTGCTGGTGCTGGACATCGCCCACGGCCACGCCACCCACGCCATCGAGGG